>JAIXYF010000351.1 GCA_027490345.1 Novosphingobium sp. | reverse complement strand
TAATTGACCAGACCTGCAAAGTGCCGCTCGTGCTGCATCCGCCACATCAGCGCTGCGGAAAGCCCCTGCGCCACCATCAGTGCAAGCGCGATGGCCAGCAGCATCTGCCCTTGCAGGCTACGCGGCCAGAACCGGAAGCGAGTTTGCGCATCAGGCATTTGTTGGCACCTTGCGCACTTCGGCGGCCAGCATGTAGCCGCCACCCCACACGGTCTGGATCAGTTCGGGATTGCGGCTGTCGCGCTCGATCTTGCGGCGCAGGCGGCTGATCTGGTTGTCCACCGCGCGGTCGAACAAGTGTGCCTCGCGGCCCTGCACCATATCTAGCAGGCGGTCCCGGTCGAGCACCTGGCGCGGGTGATCGAGGAAGGCGACGAGGAGGCGAAACTCGGCGGACGAGATCGCTACAACTGCGCCTTCGCTGTCGATCAGGCGGCGGCGCAGCGGATCGAGCCGCCAGCCTTCGAAGATGTAGTGGAATTCATCGGCTGCGCTGGCCGCCGCATCGGGCGAACGGTTGGCACGGCGCAGTACCGAGCGGATGCGGGCGACAAGCTCGCGCGGGTCGAACGGCTTCACCACATAGTCGTCCGCGCCGATTTCAAGGCCGACGATGCGGTCGGTCGCCTCACCGCGCGCGGTCAGGAAGATCACGGGGACACCGCGGGCTTCGATCAGATGGCGGCAGAGCGAGAGGCCGTCCTCGCCGGGCATCATGATATCGAGCAGGACGATATCGAACATTTCGGCGGCCCCGGTTTGCGCGAGGCGCGCGCGGGCCTGCGCGGCGCTGGCGGCCTGACTCACGGCGAAGCCCTGCCGGACAAGATAGTCCGACAGGGGTTCGCGCAATGCGGCTTCGTCATCAACAACGAGGACGCGCGTGGGTGCGGGCGATGCCGCCATGTTCAACCGGCCGGGGGCGGCGTGGGCGGCGTGTCGCCCATGTCACCGTGCATGGCATGGCCGCCCATCCCGTGGCCGCCCATCCCGTGGCCGCCGCGCCCGCCGCGATCCCCGCGCATGGCCTTCCATGCGGCGCGGCGTTCGGCAGCGGTCAGTTTGCCGTCGTGGTCGGCATCGGCGGTGTCGAAGCGCGCTTTGGCAGCGGCATCGAATTCGGCGCGCGTGATGGTGGCATCGTGGTTGGTATCGGCCTTTTCCGCCATGTCATGCATCCGGTGCGCGCCTCTGCCCATCATGCCTCCACCCATCGGCGGACGACCTTCGGCACCATCACGGCCTTTGCCATGCTTCCAGCCGCCTTCCATCATGCCCTTGTGGTGGGCCGTGAATTCGGCCCTGCTGATCGAACCGTCGTGATTGGTGTCGATCCCATCAAACATTTCGCCCATCTTTGCTTCGCGGTCGGCATGATTGAGCACGCCATCCTTGTTGACGTCCAGCTTGGTCCACATTGTATCGGCCTTGGTCTTGGCTTCGGCCCAAGTGACGGTGGCACCGCCCATCGGGTCACGGTCAGATTGGGCGAAAGCGGGATAGGCGGCATAAAGCGCTGTGGCGGCGGTGAGCACGACAGCCGCAGAGGCGGCGAGAGCGGTCTTCTTCATGGATCATGGTCCTTGTTGCATACGGAACGGGGGCTTTTTTCCGCTGTCTGCTTTCTAGACCGGGGTTGTCGCAGGGTTATCCCGCAGGCACTGCGTTTTGTCGCACTTTGTCGCGGGTGTTTCAGTTCCCCATCACGAAGGCATTCAGCTTGTTGCCATCGGGATCGCGGAAATAGGCGGCATAGAACCCGCCTTCGCCGCGCGGGCCGGGAGGGCCTTCGCACGTGCCGCCATGGGCCAGCGCGGCGGCATGAAGCCGGTCCACTTGCGCATTGTCCTTCGCTTCGAGCGCGACCATCACGCCGTTGCCCACCGTTGCCGGTTCGCCATTATAGGGCTTCATCAGCCCGATCCCGGCCGCGCCGCCCGCCTCGCCCCATGCAATGGCGCCGTCCCATTCATACATGCGCTTGGTGCCCAATTCAGCCGCAAGCGCATCATAGAATGCTGCGCCGCGCGCGAGATCGTTGGTTCCCAAAGTTACGTAGCCGATCATCCGGACCTCCTGTTTGCACAACTTGCTTTATCGAGTCGCGATAGTCGGAACATAACACGAACAAGTGGACTTACAACGGGGCGCAGGCCGCTTCCAGCCAAGCAAGATCCGCGCCTGTCAATTGCGGGGCGAGCAGTGCGCGAACTTTGGCGTGATAGGCGTTCCACCAGTCGCGCTCGTGCGGAAGCAGCAGCGCAGGCTCGACCAAGGTGCGGTCGATTGGCGCGAAGGTCAGCGTCTCGAAGCCCATGAACAGGCCCTCGGCGCCGGGAATTGCGCGTTCTTCCACCAGAACGAGGTTCTCGATGCGGATGCCGTATTCGCCCGCCTTGTAGTAGCCCGGCTCGTTCGAAAGGATCATGCCCGGAAGCAGCGGCTGGCCGGTCCCGGCCTGCCCGCCCGCCGCCTTGGCAATGCGCTGCGGGCCTTCGTGGACGGCGAGGAAGCTGCCCACGCCGTGGCCGGTGCCATGCGCATAATCGAGCCCGGCGGCCCACAGGAACTGGCGCGCGAAGCTATCGAGCTGGCTGCCGTTGGTGCCTTCGGGGAACACCGCCTGATCGAGCGCGATGTGGCCCTTGAGCACGCGGGTGAAGCGGTCTTTCACTTGCGCCGACGGCACATCGGGGCCGATCCACACGGTGCGAGTGATGTCGGTCGTGCCATCGAGGTACTGGCCGCCCGAATCGACCAGATAGACGCTGTTCGGCGCGATCTGGCGGTTGGAGTGTTCATCCACCTTGTAGTGCGGGCTGGCGCCATTGGGGCCAGCGGCGGAAATCGTATCGAACGACAGGTCGCGCAGCAGGCCGATCTTCTCGCGCTCGGCGCGCAAGGCAGCGGCAGCGGAGAGTTCGGTTTCGGTGCCGTGCGGCGCGGTGTTCGAAAGCCAGTGGAGGAAGCGCGTGATCGCGGCGCCATCGCGCGCCTGTGCGGCGCGGTGGCCTGCCTGTTCGACCGGGTTCTTGCGGGCCTTGGGCAGCACGGTGGGATCGGTGAGCGAGACGGCTTCGGCCCCCGCTGCCGAGAGTTCGGCATAGATCGCGGCAACCGCGCGTTCGGGATCGACCGCGACCTTCTTGCCCGCCAGCGCTGCGAGCGCGGGCGTGAAGGCAGCGCGGTCCTGCACCCGCACCGCGTTGCCGAGGTGCTGGGCAAGTTCGGGCGTGACCTTTTCGGGCGCGATGAACAGGTCCGCTGTGCCATCGGCATGGGCGAGCACGAAGGACAGCGCAACGGGCGTGCAATCGACATCGCTGCCGCGCATGTTGAGCAGCCACGCGACCGAATCGAGCGCGGAGATGACAGCGGCATCCAGCCCGCGCGCGGCGAGCCATGCGGCGACTTCGGCGCGCTTTTCGTGGGCGGAGGCACCGGCATATTCGTCAGGGTGGACCAGCGCGGGGGCGGTGGAGGGGGCAGGGCGGTCCTGCCAGATCGCGTCGATGGGGTTTTGCACCACGGCGACGAGAGTGGCGCTCCGGGCCTTCAGCGCTGCGGCCACGCCATCGGCCCAGCCTTTGCCGTGGAGCCAGGCATCATAGCCGATGCGCGCGCCTTCGGGGGCGTATTCGCCCAGCCATGCGGCGACCGATGTCTGCGGCACGGACTCGTAGCCGTAGAGCCGCCCATCGACTTGTTCGCGCACTTGCAGCGTATAGCGGCCATCGACGAACATCGCGGCCTTGTCCTTCAGCACGACGGCGGTGCCGGCCGAGCCGCCGAAGCCGGTCAGCCAGCCGAGGCGCTGGGCATAGGCGCCGACATATTCGCTCATGTGCTCGTCTGAGATCGGGATGACGAAGCCATCGAGTTCTTGCCGCGCGAGTTCCTTGCGCAGGGCTTCGAGGCGGGCTTCATGGGTGTTCATCAGCATGGGTCTTGTCCTGAAGCGGTGCTGCCTGCCTTGCAGGCTTATGGATAGCACCATAGATGCGGGGGATGACGGAAACCACCCCTGCAGCACCACCCGTGGCGGTAAAGAAGCCCCACACGTTCACCCACCACGGCGTGACGATCGAGGACCCGTACCACTGGCTGCGCGATCCCGGCTATCCCGAGGTGACCGATGCCGAGTTGCTGGCGCATCTGGAAGCGGAGAACGCCTGGTTCGAGGCGCGGATGGAGCCGCTGCAGCCTACGGTCGAGACGCTGCTGACGGAGATGCGCGGGCGGATCAAGGAGGCCGACAAGTCCGTGCCGCAGAAGGACGGGGACTGGCTCTACTGGATCGAATACGAGGAAGGCGCGGAATACAAGAAGTGGTGGCGCAGGCCCGTCGCAGGAGGTCCGGACGAGCTTATCCTTGATGAAGTGGCGCTGGCTGAGGGGCTGGAATACTTCCGGCTGGGCGCGCTTTCGGTTTCCAGCGACGGGCGGCTGCTGGCCTGGGCGGTGGACGACAACGGTTCGGAGCGCTTCACCGCGCGGATCAAAGTGATCGCCACCGGCGAAGTGCTGCCCGATGTGATCCCGGGGACGCTTTCGGCGCTGGTCTGGGCGGCGGGCGACAAGGCGCTGGTCTATAGCCTGGCGAATGCGCAGTGGCGTACGGACAACGCGCGGCTGCATTGGCTGGGGACGCCGGTGGAGCGCGATGTGGAGCTTTACCACGAGGATGACGAGGGCTTTCGCGTGTCTGCCGGGCTTTCGGCCAACGACGAGTGGCTGGTAATTGCCACAGGGGATCATGAGACGAGCGAAGTGCGGCTGGTGCCCGCCGCCGATCCGCTTGCCCCGCCGCTGCTGGTCAGGGCGCGGCAGACGGGCGTGGAGTACGATGTCGATGTGCGGGGGGACACGCTGTTCATCCACACCAACGACACGCACGAGAACTTCCGGCTGGCCACTGCGCCGCTAGCCAGCCCCGGCGAATGGGCCACGCTGATCGCGGGCACGGACGATTTCTATCTGACTGGGTTCGACTTGTTCCGCGATTTCTACGTGACCGAGGGCCGGGTGCGCGGGCTCGACCGGATCGAGGTGCGCTATTACGATAATCCGGCGCGGATCGAGCCGATTGCCTTTCCGGAAGCGAGCTATGAGGCGAGCCTTGGCGACAACCCGGAATGGGCGATGGATACGCTGCGGGTCAGCTATGAATCGATGACCAGCCCGGCGTCGGTCTACGACTACCACGTGGCCGATGGACGTCTGGAACTGCTGAAGACGCAGGAAATCCCGAGCGGCTATGACGCTTCGCTGTATGAAACGGCGCGGCTGGAGATTACTGCGCGCGATGGTACGGCAGTGCCGGTTTCCGTGGTGTGGCGCAAAGGCCGGGAAGCGGGAGGGCCGCTCTATCTTTATGGCTACGGCGCTTATGGCATTGCCATCGGGCCGGGCTTCTCCACCGCGCGGCTGAGCCTTGTCGACCGGGGCTTTGCCTATGCCATCGCGCATATCCGGGGCGGCGATGATCTGGGGCGGCGCTGGTACAAGGGCGGCAAGCTGGAGCAGCGCACCAACACCTTCCACGACTTTGTGGACGTGGCGCAGGGGCTGATTGCACAGGGGTTCACGCAGGCAGGCCGGATCGCGATTGCGGGCGGCTCTGCGGGCGGGGAACTGATGGGCGCGGTGATCAATTCCGATCCCGAACTGTGGGGCGCGGTGGCAGCGCATGTGCCGTTTGTCGATGTGCTGGCGACCATGCTCGATGCGGAGCTGCCGCTGACTCCGGGCGAATGGCCCGAATGGGGCAATCCGATCGAGGACAAGGCCGCGTTCGATCTCATCCGCTCCTATTCGCCCTACGATCAGGTGAAGGCTCAGGCCTATCCGCCGATGCTGGTGACGGCGGGGCTCAATGATCCGCGCGTGACGTATTGGGAACCCGCCAAATGGGTGGCAAAGCTGCGCGAGCTGAAAACTGACAGCAACGAACTGCTGCTCAAGACCAACATGGGCGCAGGCCATGGCGGCAAGTCCGGCCGGTTCGAGGGGCTGCGGGAAACGGCGGAGGAGTTTGCGTTCATTCTGGCGCAACTGGGCGTCGCGACTTGATCGTGCACACCAAGACTTTCACCGCCGGACCTGAGCACATCGACGTGCTCGGCCACGTGAACAATGCGGTGTGGGTGCAATGGATGGAAGCGGTGGCCACTTCGCACTGGGAGGCTATCGCGCCTGCGGACGCACAGGACGCCTATGTCTGGGTCGTGACGCGGCACGAGATCGATTATCGCGGCAATATCGCGGCGGGCGAAAGCGTGACGGCCGAGACGTTCGTGCCGGATACCCCACGCGGCGCACGGTTTGATCGGCGGGTCGATTTCCACAACAGCGCGGGCAAGGTCATTGTCAGCGCGCGCACACAGTGGGTGCTGATCGACAAGGCGAGCGGGCGCATTCAGCGGGTACCCGCCGATATGGCGGCGCTGTTTACCAGCTAGGCCGTGCGGAGTTGCTGATCGGGCGTGAAGCCGGTCAGCCGCTCGCGCATTGTGCGGTTGCGGCCAAGGCGCTTGGCTTCATAGAGCAGCCGGTCACAATGGCTGTAGAGCACGGCGAACTCGACATCGAGCTTGCCCGCCAGATCATGCTCGACCAGCCCCATGCTGGCGGCGACGACATGGCCTAGGCCGGGCACGGACTTAGCGATGCGCGTGCTGAGCGCGCGGCGGCAGCGTTCGGCGCGTTCGGCACCGCCGGGGCCGCGCAGCAGCAGCACAAACTCCTCGCCGCCCATGCGGATCGCGCAGGATTCGCCGTCTTCGGCCAGCACGGTGGCGACAACCTTGAGCACGGCATCGCCCACCGCGTGGCCGTGCCGGTCGTTGATCCGCTTGAAATGATCGAGATCGACCACGGCCATTGTGCGATAGCCAAGCTGAAACAGATCGGTGAACCGGCGCTCGATCGAGTGGCGGTTCCACAGCCCGGTCAGCGCATCGCGGCCCGCCACGCCTTCCAGTTCGGCCGCGCGCGCGGTGGCGAGATCGCGTTCGCGTCGCAGTTCCAGAAAGCGGATCACGATGCCCAGCGAATTGGCCAGCACTTCGGCGGCCAGAGCCAGCTGGAACACGACGACTGATTCGGTCGGCCGGGCATGGGGGAGAAGATAGCAGCCGATGCGGTAGACCCCGACTATCAGCGTCGGGCTCCAGCCCACCAGCAGGAACGAGACAAGCTTGCTGCCGCGCTGCCATGCATTGATCAGGCCGCACACGATCAGCGTGATGGCCAGCGATACGGCGCAGTGAATGCCCAGCGCGCTCCACGGGCGCAGCGCCTCCACCGGCAGCGCGGTGAACACGCCTCCGGCCATGACCAGCGGTGCACAGGCCACGATCAGGCGGCGCAGCCTTGGCGAAAGCGCTTCGGGTTCGAGGAAAGTGGCGAGGAACATCAGGCCCGATGCTGCCACCGCACCCAGGCACAGGCTGCTGATCGAGATCTCGGTCGCTGCCTCGGAATCTGCGGCGATATGGATGAAGCCGGTGGCAAACACTGTCTGCACCAGCATCAAACCCACCATCACCACATGCCACAGCACGAATGGCCTGCGCAGGACGATGTAGAATCCGATGTTGAGCAGCAGCGGCACGACCAGCATCCCGCAGATCGCGGCCATGGCGACCACGGTGGCCATATCCCAGCCGGTGCCTTCGGCTGCGCTATCGAGCCGGGCCTCGCTGGCAATGGTCTTGTGCCACGGCTGATCGATGCGCGCGGTGATGAGGCGCGGGCGCGCCGGGGTCTGCGGCAGCGGCAGCACCATCATTGGCCCGGAAATCAGGTGGCGGGCCGAGGCCGACGTATAATGCCCGGTGCGCACGGCGCCCGTCTCATCGACCACCCAGATCGTGATTGAGCGAAAGGGCGAGGCATGGGTGACCAGGCTTTGCGCGCGGGGCTGGGCCGCATCGGTAAGGCGGAAGCGCAAGTACAGGTGCTGCGGCCCGATATCGTACGCTTCTGGCGAACAGATCCAGCGCTGCGGCGCGCGCCCCTGATCGCGGGAGGTTTCGCCTGCGTCTGCCGAAGCATGGCAGGTCTGGCTCGCGGTGATCGGTGCGGCGGCGGCAGGCGCGGCAAACAGGCCGGATAGCAGCGCCACCAGCCCGAACAGCACAAACTTGCGCCAGATCCGGTCCATGTCCGGGATCATAGCGCAAGCAGGCTTAGAGCCGGGTTAACTCCGGATCGGTTTCAAGCGAGTAGTTCCTCTACTGGCCGATGGGGATAGCCCAGCTCGCGCGCGACGGCGGCATACGTGACCTCGCCCGCGTGGACATTAAGCCCTTCGGCGAGGTGGGGATTGGCGGCAAGCGCTGCCTTCCAGCCTAGGTCGGCTATCTTCAGGGTATGTGGCAGGGTCACGTTACCCAGCGCATAGGTGCTGGTGCGCGCGACGCCGCCGGGCATGTTGGCTACGCAATAATGAACAATGCCATCAACCACATATGTCGGATCGGCATGGGTGGTGGCGCGGCTGGTTTCAAAGCATCCACCCTGATCGATGGCGACATCGACGAGCACGGCACCGGGCTTCATCGTGCCCAGCATGGCGCGGGTTACAAGCTTGGGCGCAGCGGCGCCGGGGATCAGCACCGCGCCGATCACAAGGTCGGCCTCAGCCACGCAATCGGCAAGGTTGGCGCGGTTGGAAAAGCGCGTCTTGGCGCGGCTTTCGAAATGAGCGGCGAGCCGTTCCAGCACTTCGGCATCGCGGTCGAGAATGGTGACATCGGCGCCCAGCCCGGCGGCCATCTGCGCCGCGTTGAACCCCACAACGCCGCCGCCGATCACCGCAACCTTGCCCGGCAGCACGCCCGGCACGCCGCCCAGCAGCACGCCGCGCCCGCCGTGCGCCTTTTCCAACGCGGTCGCCCCGGCCTGGATCGCCATGCGCCCGGCCACCTGGCTCATCGGCTTGAGCAGCGGCAGCTGTCCGCCCGGGCCGGTGACGGTTTCAAAGGCAATCGCGGTGACGCCGGACTTGACGAGATCGGCCGTCTGCTCCGGATCGGGCGCGAGGTGAAGGTAGGTGAACAGGATCTGCCCTTCGCGCAGCTGTGCGCGCTCGGCGGCTTGCGGTTCCTTGACCTTTACCACCAGTTCGCAAGCACCAAAGATCGTGGCCGCGTCGGGCTGGATGACCGCACCCGCCGCTTCATAATCCCGGTCCGTCGCGCCGATGCCAAGGCCTGCGCCGGTTTCCACCCAGACGTCATGGCCGTGCGCGGCAAGCTCGCGCGCGCTTTCCGGGGTCAGCCCGACGCGATATTCGTGGTTCTTGATTTCCCGGACCGTACCGACGCGCATGACAGGCTCCTTTGGGTTTGCCGCTGCTGCGAGGATACCCCGGATGCCGTGCGCCGTTTTACCTGATTGATGGCTTGCTGGCGGCTATTTTGGTGATATTTCCGGCCCAAGACAAAATTTGCAGGAATTTTTTTCATGGACCGGATTGATACCGCGCTGATTGACGCACTGCAACGCGATTCGGCACGGCCCATTGCGGCGCTGGCAGAGGCTGTGGCGCTGTCTCCTTCGGCCTGCCACCGCCGCATTCGCGCGCTGGAGGAAGCGGGCGTGATCAGCGGCTATGCCGCGCGGATCGAACCGCGCCGGATCGGCCTTGCGGTGGAAGTGTTCGTGGAAATCACGCTGACCAGCCAGAGCCGCGAGGCAATGGACCGGTTCGAGCGCGCGGTAGGGGATTTCGACGACATTCTCGAATGCCACCTGATGTCGGGCGGAGCAGACTATCTGCTGCGCGTAGCCGCCGCGGATCTCGATCAGTATGACCACATCCACCGTGATTGCCTCGCGCGGCTGCCGGGCGTTTCGTCGATGCGGTCCAGCTTTTCGCTTCGCCGGATCAAGCGGTTCGCGGGCTATCCGGTGCCCGGCCGGCGGCCATAGGGGGCACTTTTCGCGGCCGGGCGGCTGTCTTGTCCGCGCTGTCGAGCAGGGTCAGGTCGCTGCCCGGCGCGTCCATCGCGTAGCGTTCGCGCAGTTCCAGCTTGAACGCCTCGATTGCTTCCTCGTCTGGCAGGTGATCGACTGTGAAGCGGCGCACCACCAGTTCGTCCGCGCTGTCGAGCACGGTGAGGAAGCGCGTGGTGACGGTTTCAGCAAGGCGCGCGACATCGAGCCCGTCGGCAAGCGACCAGCGGTGCCGCCCCCAGGTGACGATGCGGCGGCCGCAATGGCGGCAGATGCTGTAGATCCCGCCATCGTCCTCATGCACGCGCCAGGTGTTTGGCTGGTGCTGCCTTGTGAACCAGCACTGCGACAGGGCTACATAGGGCACGCCTTGGCCTTTCACACGCGTTGCAGCGGAAACCCGCCATCACGGGCGGGCAACCGGCGGCAGCGCTTAGGGCAAGCCGCGCCCCCACCGGTCATCAAAATAGGACGGCGGGCCAGCGCAAAGTTTAAGGACGCAGGGGCTGCACTGCCCGGTTCAGAGCGGATTGCCGTCCTTGTCGCGGTAAATCTCGCGCCGCCCCACGTGGTTGGCGGGGCCGACGAAGCCATCAGCTTCAATGCGCTCGATCCACTTGGAGGCGGTGTTGTAGCCCACGCCCATCTGGCGCTGGACCCAGCTGGCGGAGGCCTTCTGGCTTTCGAACACCAGCTGGCACACCTGCCGGTACTTGCGTTCTTCCGGGTTGTCCGATGCGGTGGCGTCCAGATCATCGAAACCGAAGCTGCCGTCTTCCGGCTCTTCGGTGACGGAATCGACGTAGTCCGGGCTGCCCTGCCCGCGCCAGTGATCGGCCACGCGCTCCACTTCCTCGTCGCTCACGAACGGGCCGTGGACACGGCTGATCGCGCCGGTACTGGGCTTGTAGAGCATGTCGCCTTTGCCGAGCAGTTGTTCGGCGCCCTGTTCGCCCAGGATCGTGCGGCTGTCGATGCGGCTCGTCACGGCGAAGCTGATACGGGTGGGCAGGTTGGCCTTGATGACGCCGGTGATGACATCGACCGAGGGGCGCTGCGTGGCCATGATAAGGTGGATGCCAGCCGCGCGGCTCTTTTGCGAAAGGCGCTGGATCAGGACTTCGATTTCCTTGCCCACGGTGACCATGAGATCGGCGAGTTCGTCGACGATCACCACGATTTGCGGCAGCACCTGATAATCGAGCTGCTGTTCCTCGAACAGTTCCTCGCCGGTATCGGGATCGAAGCCGACCTGGATGCGGCGGCCCAGCGGCTTGCCCTTGCTGGCGGCGGCGCGCACCTTTTCGTTGAAGCCGGCGATGTTGCGCACGCTGACCGACGACATCATCCGGTAGCGGCGTTCCATTTCCTCCACCGCCCATTTCAGCGCGCGCACCGCCTTGGCGGGCTCCGTCACCACGGGCGAGAGGAGGTGCGGAATGTCATCGTAGGACTTGAGTTCGAGCACCTTGGGATCGACGAGGATCAGGCGGCACTGCTGCGGGGTGAGCCGATAGAGCAGCGACAGCAGGATGCAGTTGAGGCCGACCGACTTGCCTGAACCGGTGGTGCCCGCCACCAGCAAGTGCGGCATCGTGGCCAGATCGGCGACGATGGGTTCGCCCGCGATGTCCTTGCCGAGGATGATCGGCAACATGCCCTTGGAATTGACGAACTTGTCGCAAGAGACAAGCTCGTGGAACGAGACCATGTCGCGCACCGCGTTAGGCAGTTCGATGCCCATCACCGTGCGGCCCGGGATCGAGGAGACGCGCGCGGAAATCGCGCTCATGTTGCGGGCGATATCGTCGGCCAGACCGATCACCCGGCTGGCCTTGATGCCCGGCGCTGGCTCCAGCTCGTACATCGTGACGACCGGGCCCGTGCGCACTGCGGTGATTTCGCCCTTCACGTTGAAATCGTCGAGCACGTTTTCCAGCAGGCGCGCGTTGCGTTCGAGCGCGAGCTTGTCGATCTTCGGCCCGGTGGAAACAGGTAGCGGCTCCAGAATGTCGAGCCCGGGCAGATCGTACTGGTCGAACAGATCGCCCTGCCGCGCCTTGCCGCCCAGCTGCGCCGGGGCGGGCGGGCGCGAGGGATCGGTGATCTCGGTCGGGCGGCGGCGAGCAGCGGGCGCTTCGGGGGTTTCCAGCGCGGCCACAGCCGCTTCGCCCGCTTCGGGGCGCGGCTTGGGCTGGCGCCTTGGCAGCAGCGCGGCGACCCCGGCAGCGGCCTCGCTCACCGGGCGGTCTGCGCGCCGCAGGAAGCGGGGCATGCGCGGCAGACGGTGCCAATCGAACGTGAAGACCTGCGCGGTGACGACAAGGCCCGAAAGCGCGGTAAGCAAAGCGGCGCCGCGCGCGATCCACAGTTCAGCGCCGGGCAGCCACTGCGCGATGCCACGGATCGCCGCCGCGCCCAGCAAGCCGCTGATCCCTCCGGCCCCGGCGGGAAGCGTGCCGCCAGGCGCGGTGAAGATCAGGGCCAGCGTGGTGCCGATCAGCGCCATGGCCAGCGATAGCAGCAGCGCGAGGCGCCACCATGCGGGAAGCGGGGCGAAGCCTTCGTCCTCCTCGTCCATGTCGATCAGATCGCCCGCTGCATCCCACAGCCGCCGCGCAAAGATATAGAGCAGCGGCAGCAGCAGCACACCGGGCAGACCGAAGATCAGAAGCACGCGCTCTGCCGCCCAGGCGCCGGGCAGACCCATCCAGTTTTCAACCGGGCTGCCCGATGCGGTGCTGCCCGAGGGATCGGTCTGCGTGTAGCTCGCCAGCGCGAGGCCGAGCGCGATCATCGCGGCAAACAGCGCCGTCGCCCCGATCAGCTCCGCGCTGCGGCGGAAGCTGCGGCGCAGGATCGCGCGCCAGTCCGCGCTCTTGGCAGAGCGGCCGCCAGCGGAGGAAACGAGTGCGCGAGATGCCATCAGACCTGTCCCTTCTTGCGCTCCTCATGCGCCTGAAGAGGGGATGGCGTCAAGCCGACATGGCGCGCGAAACCCTAGGAATCCCGGCGATTCGCTGTCTTCGGCGGGTTCTGCGTCAGCCCGTCGATCGCCGCCCAGCCCCGCACCGGGAGCCTTGCGGCGCGGTGCTTTGTCATGCCGCCCAGCGCAATCACCGGCAGCGGCGCGCGGCGCGCCAGCAGCAGGAAGCGCACCGGCCCCAGCACCGGCGCGCCGGGATGCGAACGCGTGGGGAAGACGGGCGAGAGGAGAATAGCCGAGGCCCGCGCGCGCCCCGCCGCGCCGATCTCGGCCAGCGAATGCGCGGTCGCGAGGCGCAGGCCGGGAGCCGGGCGGCCAAGGCTTTGCGGCGCGCCATAGCGCCCGTCTGCGCGCCAGCCGCGCGCCTCGCCCGCCGTGATGATCAGCACCCCGCGCCGCGCGCACAGCCGCCGCAGCACCGCAAACCGGGCGCGGCGCGCGGCGGGGGGCAGGTGATAGTGGCGAAACACCAGCGCGCTGCCACGTGGCAGGCGCGAAATGGCCGTTTCCAGATGGTTGTCATTGCGCGCATCGCTGAGGAGGACGATCCGCGGGACAGGATGACACCGATGCATGGGCCGCCTATAGCACCGCGTCATGACTGATCCAGAGACCCCGGACGCCGAAATCCCCCTCGGCCTCACGCCGCTTGCCGCGATCCGGGCGCGCATCGCCCGCAGCGCCGCCATCGCCCGGCGCAAGGCGCAGGACGTGACGCTGGTTGCCGTATCCAAGACTCATCCAGCCGAGGCGATCCTGCCGCTGCTGGCCGAGGGACAGCGCGTGTTCGGTGAAAACCGCGTGCAGGAGGCCGATGCCAAGTGGCCTGCGCTGCAGGAAGCCTGGCCGGATGTGCAGCTCCATCTGGTCGGCCAGCTCCAGTCCAACAAGGCCGAAGAGGCAGTGCGCCGGTTTGATTGCATCCATTCGCTCGACCGTTCCTCGCTGCTCACGGCGCTGGCGCGGGCGATGGACAAGACCGGCCGCCGCGTGCCGCTGCTGGTGCAGGTGAATATCGGCGATGAGCCGCAGAAGGGCGGCTGCGCCGTGGCCGATCTGCCCGCGCTGCTGGCCGAAGCGCGCGCGGCAGCGCTGCCGGTGGCCGGGCTGATGTGCGTGCCGCCTGCCGGGATCGAGGCCGCGCCGTTCTTTGCGCTGCTGGCCAAACTGGCGGACGATCATGGCCTTGCTGCCCGATCGATGGGCATGAGCGACGATTTCGAGACGGCGGTGATGCTGGGCGCCACGCATGTGCGCGTGGGTTCGGCGCTGTTTGGCGCGCGTGGTTGAGATGAAAGCCTTGATTTTCCTGCTGGGCAGCGTGCTGGCCCCCACAGCGGCGCTGGCCCAGATGGACCATTCGCAGATGGACCAAGCTCCGGTGGATCATTCGCAGATGGACCATGGTGCTATGGACCATGGGAGCATGGATCATGCCGCGAAGGACCACAGCAAGATGGAGCATGGCCAAATCGCCACCTCGTGGATGTCGATGAACGGCATGGGTTCCGGCACCTCGCGCCTGCCGCTGAACGAGCCGATGCGCGGCGTGC
>JAIXYF010000108.1 GCA_027490345.1 Novosphingobium sp. | reverse complement strand
GCGTGGTCAACATCGTCACCAAGGATCCGGCGCGCGATTTCGAAGGCCAGGCCAGCGTGACCGTAGCCACCGATGGCGATGTGCGCTCCGAAGCGGCGGTTTCGGTGCCATTGTCTGATGGCGTGGGTCTGCGCGTGACCGGGTTCTACCACAATTTCCCCGGCAACATGCGCAACCTCACCAGCGGCCGCAAGCTCAACGATCAGGAAAACTATGGCTTCCGGGCCAAGCTGCGCGCCGAACTCGGCAGCAACCTGACCTTCACGCTCACGGGCGCTTATGGCAAGGCGGTGCAGGACGGGGCGGCCACCACCATCCGCAGCATCTCCGGTACCGGCACGCCGCGCGTGTTCGGCAGCCCGGCGCTGGCGCTGCTGCCCAGCCTTGCCGGGATCACGCCGGGTGAGGGGAACTACAACGCGCGGGTCGATACCGCAGGCGCCACCCGCAACGAGACCGCCAGCGTCGCAGGCAAGTTCAATCTCGATCTGGGCTTTGCCGATCTCATTTCGGTCACCGCCTATCAGGACTGGAAGTTCAACTTCGAGACTGATTTCGATGGCACCGATCTCAATGTCCTTAGCGGTCTCACCGGCGGCGCGCTGAATGGCGGGCTGGTGCAGAGCGGCCCTTATCATTCGACCAACTTCACGCAGGAACTGCGCCTCGTTTCGGGCGGTCGTTCGGCGCTGAAGTATGTTGTCGGCGCGTTCTATTCGAACGCCAAGACCAGCCGCGCATTCCAGCGTGGTCCGGTCGTTGCAGCGGCCGATTGGTCCGCGCGCAACAGCAGCGAAAGCATCGGCATCTTCGCGCAGGTGGACTACACCCTGCCGACCGATACGACGATCAGCGGCGGCGTGCGCTACAACCACGAAAAGATCGGCGTGGCCTTCGACAACAATCTGGCCAACGCGACGGCTAACACCTGCCTTGCTGGAAGCCCGCTGTGCCGCGGCACCAATTCCGATAGCGTGGTGACCTACAAGGTCTCGATCGCGCAGGAACTGGCGCGTCAGGTCATGGTCTTCGGTAGCGTTTCCAGCGGCTACAAGGGCTTTGCTTACGACATCACGACCGGCTTCAATCCGGCGCGCGTCGATGGCTCGCTGAACGGCACTGGCCCCGGCCTGCTTGGCGTAGGCCCGGTGCGCCCTGAAACCTCGACCTCGTGGGAAGCAGGGATCAAGAGCCGCTTTGCCGATAACCGCATCCAGCTCAACGTCGTCGGCTTCCTCACCGATTACAACGATTTCCAGGCCCAGTCGGCGGTCCTGCTCGGCACGCCGCCCGCGCCGCAATTCGTGCTCAACAACGTGGGCAAGCTGCGCACCAAGGGTTTCGAGGTGGAACTGGTCGCCAAGCCGACCGACTGGCTGCGTTTCGATGGCGGGGCCAGCTATACCGATGCGATCATGCGCAGCTTCCCCGCCGCGCAGGGCTATCCCGGGCAGACCGGCCAACTGTGGAACGGCACGGCCTCAGCGCTGGTCGGCCCGTGCGTTGCGGCGGCACCGGCAACTGCCGCAGCGCCGCGCACCACCTGCACGCTGCAGGACCGTTCTGGCGCCCGCCTGCCCAACTCGCCGCGTCTGAAGTGGAACATCGGCGCGACGGCGGAATTCTCGCTGGGCGGCGATGCCAAGGGCACCGCGATCCTCACTTATCAGCACCAGAGCTCGGTCAACTTCGACCTGCTTGGCAATCCGCTGCTGGTGCAGGAAGGGTATGGCGTGCTGAACGGCAGCCTTGGCGCCGAATTCGGCCGGTTCCGCATCACCGCCTTTGTCAACAACCTGTTCAACAAGCACTATGCCTCCAGCCTGACCGATGGCTACGGCGTGCTGGGCGGCAGCGCGAGCAACGATACCCACGTCGTCTACCAGTTCCAGACGCGCGATTCGCAGCGTTACGCCGGGGTGAAGCTCGGCGTGCAGTTCTGACGTAGCATGATGGCCATGTGCCTCATGCCTTGATTTCCCCCCTGCCGGACCGGAATGCGCATGCCTTCCGGTCCGGATTTTTTTAAAGGCAGCTGAGCCGTGCAGATGAGGGACAATTCACGCATGAAACGCTCCGGCATTGCACTGCGCTGGTGGATCATCGCGCTCATCACGTTGGGCACGATCCTCAACTACCTCGCCCGCTCTACGCTTTCGGTCGCCGCACCCACGCTCAAGACCGAGTTTGCGATGACGACGCAGCAGTACAGCTGGGTCGTGCTGGCGTTTCAGGCCAGCTACACCGTGATGCAGACCGTGGCGGGCGCGGTGCTCGATGCACTCGGCACACGGATCGGCTTCTTCGTGTTTGCGATTGGCTGGGCGCTCAGCAACATGGCCCATGCCTTTGCCACCGGCTGGATGAGCCTTGCGGTGTTCCGCGCCATGCTCGGCGCCACCGAAGCAGCAGCGATCCCGGCTGGCACCAAGACCGTTGCGCAGTGGTTTCCGCCCAAGGAGCGCCCGCTTGCCACCAGCCTGTTCCAGATGGGCACGAGCGTGGGCAACATGATCGCGCCGCCGCTCGTCGCGTTTTGCATCCTTGCTTGGAACTGGCAGGCGGCCTTCATCGTCACCGGCGCGCTCAGCCTCGTCTGGGCGGTGATGTGGTGGGTGGCCTACCGCGATCCGGCCGATCATCCGCGCCTGTCCACGGAAGAACGCGCCGCGATTGCCGCAATGAACCAGCCCGAAGCGGGCAAGCCCGCCACACGCGGCGATGTGCTGCGCAGCCGCGCGTTCTGGGCGATTGCGGTGCCGCGTTTTCTGGCCGAACCGGCATGGCAGACCTTCAACTTCTTCATCCCGCTCTATCTCGTCGCGGTGTGGCAGCTCGATCTCAAATCCATCGCGCTGTGGGCCTGGCTGCCGTTTTTGGCCGCCGATTTCGGCAGTCTGGCCGCCGGCCTGTTGCCGGGCTGG
>JAIXYF010000474.1 GCA_027490345.1 Novosphingobium sp. | reverse complement strand
TTGACCTCGTTTTTCAGCAGCTTGATGCGATGCGCCGCGCGCTCGAGGCGCTTGTTGGTGCGCACGATGCCCACGTAATTCCACATGAACCGGCGCAGTTCGGTCCAGTTCTGCTTGATCACGACCTCTTCGTCGGAATCCGAGACGCGGCTTTCGTCCCATGCCCTGAGTGCAGGCGGGGCGGCGAAGCTGTCCCACCGGCCGAGGATGTCGTTCGCGGCGGCATCGCCGAACACGAAGCATTCCAGCAGGCTGTTTGAAGCAAGGCGGTTGGCGCCGTGGAGGCCGCTTTCGGAGCATTCGCCCACGGCATAGAGCCCTTCAAGATCGGTGCGGCCGGCTAGATCGATCAGCACGCCGCCGCAGGTATAATGCTGGGCAGGGACGACCGGGATCGGCTCCTTCGTCATGTCGATGCCGAGGCCCATCAGGCGTTCGTAGATATTGGGGAAGTGGCCGCGGACGAACTCCGGATCCTTGTGGCTGATATCGAGGTGGACGAAATCGAGGCCAAGGCGCTTGATCTCGTGATCGATCGCACGCGCGACGATATCGCGCGGCGCCAGTTCCTCACGCGGGTCAAAGCGCGGCATGAAGCGTTCGCCGCCGCCGGGCACGCCGGGTGGCAGTTTCAGGTGCCCGCCTTCGCCACGCACGGCCTCGGTAATCAGGAAGTTCTTGACCTCGAGGTTATAGAGGCAAGTCGGGTGGAACTGCATGAATTCCATGTTGGAAACACGGCAGCCAGCGCGCCAGGCCATGGCAATGCCATCACCGGTGGCGCCGCGCGGGGCGGTGCTGAACAGATAAGTCCGCCCCGCGCCGCCCGTGGCGAGGATCGTGGCGCGCGCCGCAAAGCATTCCACGCGGCCAGTCGAGGCATCGAGGGCATAGGCGCCCCACACGCGTTCGCCGCCGCCACTGCGCTCGCCGCGTTCGGTGCGGTGCCGGTCGGTGACGAGATCGACAGCCACCATGTCGGGCCGCAGGGTGATGTTGGGATGGGCCTTTGCCGCCGCGATCAGCGCCTGCTGCACGGCCCAGCCGGTGGCATCATCGACATGGACGATACGGCGGTGGGAATGGCCGCCTTCCCGCGTGAGGTGCAGCGCCCCGGATTCGGCATTGAACGGCACGCCAAGCTCTCCGAGACGGCGAATGGCTTCCGGCGCGTTCTCGACGACGAATTCGACTGTGTCGCGCCGATTGAGCCCGGCGCCTGCAACCATGGTATCGCGGATATGATCCTCGAAGGTGTCGCCCTCATCCAGCACTGCGGCAATGCCGCCTTGCGCCCAGGCGGTGGATCCGCCGTCGAGTGCGCCCTTGGCCAGCACGAGCACGCGGCAGCGTTCTGCGAGCACCAGTGCCGCGGTCAGCCCTGCGGCGCCCGAGCCGATGATCAGCACATCGGGGCTGGAACTGTCGGCGCTCATGACGAGGCCTCGGGCGCTTCAGGAAAACGAATGCTCACGCGCATCCCTTGCCTGCCTGCGGGGCGTTTGGAAAGCCTTCCGGAGGCAGGGCCAAAAGGGCAAATCGTCGCCCCGATTCGCATTGAGGGGTTTGTTTTTGCACCTGCGAAATGCTACTTACGCAATCATACACATATCGCCGTGGGGCCATCGAAGATGCTGAGGCGTTTCCTTCTCTGCGCGTTCAACCGGCATCGCCCGATGCAAACCACTGTCCAGTGGAATGGCATGCGGCATGTTGGCATCTGCCGGGATTGCAAAAGTGAAATCCGTATTTCCAGCAGGGGCTACTGGAAGCGCCTCCTGGTTGAAGATACGCTTTGAAATCAGGAAGTTGCCACTCTCGGGGCCAGTGCCGGGGCCGGTGTCGGGGCCGGGCAAGTGCGGTTACTCGGCTACTGCGGGCATGCTTGTCAGCTTGACGAAGACATCTTCCAGATCGGCCTCGTCGGTCGAAACATCGACGATGCCATAGCCCAGCGACTGGACCAGCGCGAGGACTTCGCCCGCGTTCATCCGGTCCTTGTCATACGTCACGCGCAGCTCGCGCTCACCCGAAACGGTGCTCTTGACGAACGCTTCATGTTGCGGTGCGGCAGGAATGGCGCGGTCCAGCGTGAGCACGACGATTTTTTCGCGCATCATGCCGACCAACTCGCGCGTCGGCTGGTCGGTGATCAGCCGGCCGTGGTTGATGATCGCGATGCGGTCGCACAATTGCTCGGCTTCTTCGAGGTAGTGCGTGGTCAGCACGATGGTGACGCCCTGGTTGTTGAGATCGACGACCAGTTCCCACAGCAGGCGGCGCAGTTCCACATCGACGCCGGCTGTCGGTTCATCCAGCACGAGGATCGGGGGGGTGTGAACCATGGCCTTGGCGATAAGCAGCCGGCGCTTCATCCCGCCGGAAAGCGAGCGGGCATAGGCATGGGCCTTGTCAGCCAGGTGCACCGACTGGAGCAGTTCAAGCGAGCGCCTGGCAGCAGGCGGCACGCCATAGAGGCCGGCCTGGATATCGAGCACTTCGATCGGCGTGAAGAACGGATCGAACACGATTTCCTGCGGTACGATGCCGATGGAAGCCTTGGCATTGCGCGGTTCGCGGTCGATATCGAAGCCCCAGATTTCGACCGAACCGGACGATTTCATCACAAGGCCCGCCAGCGTGTTGATCAAGGTCGATTTGCCCGCACCGTTGGGGCCAAGCAAGCCGAAGATCTGGCCCTGCGGCACATCGAAGCTCACGCCGCCCAGCGCCAGCTTGCCTTCTCCCGATTTGCTGCCAGCGGGCGCATAGCGCTTGACGAGATCGCGGATGCGGATGGCGGGGGTGGTTTCCATGCCCCTCTCCCTGCCGCTTGATGTGCGCTGCGTAAAGGGGTTTGGGCAAGCACCGGTTTGTCGGCCAAGCTTGAATGAGAGCCGGTGGTTTGCTACCCATCCGGGTCATGAGCACAACAAGCAATCCCGAAACCGTTTTCACCACCAGCACCCGCGTGCGCTGCGATGGCGCTGATGGTATTCGTGGCGGTGCTGCGCTGGGCCATCCGCGCGTGTGGATCGAGATCGACGAGCGCGGGTATGCCGAATGCGGCTATTGTGATCGTCGCTTCGTGCTGAAGGGCGGCCCGGCGGATCACGCGTAAACCCGGTGGCGTGATCGGGCAGGGCTGCCTATATCCCTGTCATGACCCAGACAACTGACCCCCGCTCGCTACTCTATCGCCCCGGCCTGCTCACCCCGGATGAGGCGAAACGCCTGACCGCAACGGCGCTTGGCGCCTGCGAGGACGGGGAGCTCTACCTCCAGTTCATCGCCAACGAGAGCTTCGGCTTCGATGACGGGCGTCTTAAGACGGCAGACTATTCGCGCGATGCCGGGTTCGGCCTGCGCGGCGTTTCGGGTGAGATGACCGGCTTTGCCCATGCCAACGAGATTTCCGCCGCCGCCATTGCGCGCGCCGGGGAAACGCTGAAGCTGCTCGATCCGGCAAAGGCCGCGCCTGCCGCACCGCCGCGCCAGAACAACCGCCACCTCTATACCGATGCCTCGCCGCTCGATGCGATTCCCTTCGCCGCCAAGGTCAAGCTGCTGGAAATGATCGACGCGGCTGCCCGCGCGCGCGATCCGCGTGTGGCGCAAGTCTCTGCCAGCTTGGCGGCGAGCTGGTCGGTGGTGGAGATCGTGCGCGCCGATGGCTTCGTGGCGCAGGATGTGCGGCCGCTGGTGCGGCTCAACGTGTCTATCGTGGCCGAGCAGAACGGGCGGCGCGAGACGGGCAGATTCGGGATCGGCGGGCGGCGTCTTTATGACGATCTGTTCGAGGAAGGCACCTGGAACCGCGCGATTGATAGCGCACTGGCACAAGCGCTCGTCAATCTCGAATCCGTCGATGCGCCGGCGGGCGAGATGACCGTGCTGCTTGGCCCCGGCTGGCCCGGTGTGCTGCTGCACGAGGCGGTGGGCCATGGGCTTGAAGGCGATTTCAACCGCAAGGGCACCAGCGCGTTTTCGGGCCGCGTGGGCGAACGCGTGGCGGCACCGGGCGTGACTGTGGTGGACGATGGCTCGATCCCCGGGCGCCGCGGCTCGCTCACCATCGACGACGAAGGCACGCCGACCGAGGAAACCGTGCTGATCGAGGATGGCATCCTGAAGGGCTATATCCACGACCGCATGAGCGCGCGGCTGATGGGGCTGACACCCACCGGCAACGGGCGGCGCGAGAGCTATGCCCATGCGCCGATGCCGCGCATGACCAACACCTTCATGCGGGGCGGGAACGATGATCCCGCTGAGCTGCTTTCGCGGGTGAAGAACGGGATCTTTGCAAAGTCGTTCGGCGGCGGGCAGGTCGACATCACCAGCGGCAAGTTCGTGTTTTCCTGCACCGAGGCTTACCGCGTCGAGAATGGCAAGCTGGGCGCGCCGATCAAGGGCGCCACGCTGATCGGCGACGGGCCCAGCGTGCTGACGCGGGTGATCGGGATCGGCAATGACATGGCGCTTGATGAAGGCGTGGGCGTGTGCGGCAAGGGCGGACAAAGCGTGCCCGCAGGCGTGGGACAGCCGACTTTGCTGGTCGATGGGCTCACGGTGGGCGGCACGGCCTGAGGGGCGCCCAGTCTCCTTCCAAGTCCAGGCCAGTCTCATTCTAGGCCCGTCTCGTTTTGGAGCGCGCGCCACTTGCGTGTGCGCTGGCGCAGGGCCTTACGGATCCTGTATTGCGGCCTCAGGGAAACTACAGTCAGCACGGGTTAAGATGGCCCGGCGCAGTCTGGGCCATCCACTGGGAAAGGCGCACACGATGATCCGTACTGCTTCCAGGCTCGCAATGGCCGCCGCCGCTTGCGCACTGCTGCTGGCCGGTGCCGCTGCCGATGCCCGGCCCCGCCTCTCAGGCGAGGAACAGCTGGCCAAGCTGCTCGATGGCCGTGTTGCGGGCAAGCCGGTGAACTGCATCAACCTGCCTTATGTGCAGACGACAAGAATTATCGACAAGACGGCAATCGTCTATGGATGGGGCAGCACGCTTTATGTGCAGCGGCCGCGTTCGGGCGCAGCTTCGCTGGATTCGAACGATATCCTGTTCACCCAGCAGACCATGTCGCAGCTGTGCAGCATCGATATCGTGCAGATCCGCGATCGCAATGGCTTCTTCTTCCGCGGGTCCATCGCGCTCTATGAGTTCGTGCCCTATACCCGCCCGGCCAAGGTGGCGCTGGCAGACTGAAACGGGCCGATTGATTCCTGCGCGCACCCGGCAGTATGGCGCGGGACATGACCACTGCGCCGCAATCTGTCCTCCGCCTTGCCACCCCGGCTGACACGTCCGCTCTTGCCGATCTCGCGCGCCGCGCGGTCAGCGCGAAGTTCGAGTATCTCTATAAGCCGGAAGACTTTGCGACTTTCATGGAAGCCGCGCACAGCGATGCCAAAGTGGCGAAGGAAATTGCCGATCCCGGCATGCGCGTGGCGGTGATCGAGGAAGACGGCGCGCTGATCGCGTTCTGCAAGCTGGTGCTGGAAAGCACGCTTTCCGCCGGATACAGCGACGCGCAGAGGCCGCTTGAACTGAAGCAGCTCTACACCGATCCGACGCGCATCGGCGGCGGGCTGGGCAAGCGGCTGATGGACTGGGCCATGGCCGAAGCCGGGCGCGAGGGCGCGGACGAGATCCAGCTGACGGTCTACAGCGAAAACGTCGAGGCGCAGCGGTTCTACCACCGCTATGGTTTTGCCAAGATCGCGGACATCGAATTCTGGGTGGGCAACCACTGCGATCCGGAATTTCTTTATGCGCGCCGAATGCTTGCGCAAACCGATGGCCTTGCCGGAGCGGAGCAGGTATAAGCGGCGGCATGTCTTCGATCCGTCCCTGGCGCGATATTGCGCGCCGCAAGAGCCGCCAGATCATGGTGGGGTCCGTTCCGGTTGGCGGTGATGCGCCGATCACGGTGCAGACCATGACCAACACGCTCACCAGCGATCCTGTCGCCACGATCAACCAGATCCGCCGCTGCGAGGATGCGGGGGCGGATATCATCCGGGTTTCCTGCCCGGACGTGGAAAGCACCGCGGCGCTGGGCAAGATCGTGCGCGCGGCGCGTGTGCCGATCGTGGCGGACATCCATTTCCACTACAAGCGCGCGCTGGAAGCGGCAGACGCGGGCGCAGCCTGCCTGCGCATCAATCCCGGCAATATCGGATCGAGC
The DNA here is from genome assembly GCA_027490345.1 of Novosphingobium sp. GTDB lineage: Bacteria > Pseudomonadota > Alphaproteobacteria > Sphingomonadales > Sphingomonadaceae > Novosphingobium. Next base: position 105 of record JAIXYF010000474.1, on the reverse strand, counting down.
GAGCGCGTGGCCGAAGTGGTGCGCGCGGCCAAGGCCAATGGCTGCGCCATCCGCATCGGCGTGAACGCGGGCAGCCTTGAGAAGGATCTCCTCGAAAAGTACGGC
>JAIXYF010000082.1 GCA_027490345.1 Novosphingobium sp. | reverse complement strand
TTCGTGGGCTTCGGACGGTTGGCGGCAACGCTGCACATGGTTGAGGAATTGCCCGATGCATTCCGCCGCGATGGCGTGGTCGCGCCGTGGGGCGAAGAGCGGGTGGTGGTGCGATGAGCGATGGTGCGGATGATCTTGGCATCAACCTGTTCGATCCGGCGGTGCAGCAGTGCCCCTACGATGCCTATAAGGCACTGCGCGATCAGGCTCCGGCCTATCGCCAGCCGGGGACGAACATCTACGTCGTGACGCGGTACGAGGACGTGCGGCGCGTGCTGCTCGATTCCGAAACCTTTCCGAGCAGCCCCAAGTCCATCGGGCTGCAGACGCTTTCGGCCAATGTCGAGCGGCAGAAGAAGGTGGTCACGCGCTTCAAGGAGCGCGGCTGGCTGCCCGAGCCGACGCTGAGCGGGCGCGACGATCCGAACCACAAGCAGATGCGCGCCATGTTCAACGAGGCGTTCAAGCCGAGCCGGATCAAGGAAATCGATCCGCTGGTGGAAACGCTGGCCTACGAGCTGATCGACGGCTTCGTGGCCGACGGGCGCTGCGAATGGGTCAGCCAGTTCTGCGTGCCGCTGCCGCTCTACATCATCGGCGAGCAGATGGGCGCGAAGCGCGAGGACATGTGGAAGATCAAGCGCTGGACCGACGCCTTCTTCAAGCGCATCTCGATGATGCTGCCCGAAGAAGACGAGATCGAGATGGTCGACCGCGAGATCGAGGCGCAGCACTATTTCCAGCCGATCTTCGAGCGGCTGCGGCAGAACCCGGATGATTCTCTCATCAGCGTGCTGGTCAACACCGTGATCGAAGGTTGGGGCCGCCCGCTGAATGACAACGAACTGCATGCCGAGATGATGGCGGACACGTTCGTGGGCGGCAGCGAAACGACGACCAATGCGCTGGCGGCCGGGATGAAGCTGCTGATCGAAAACAAGGACGTGTGGCGCCAGCTGAAGTCCGATCCCGAGCGCTACATGAAGACCTTCGTGGAAGAAGTTGTGCGGCTGGAATCGCCGGTGCAGAGCCTGATGCGGTTCTGCGCGAAGGATGCCGAGCTGGAAGGCACGGTGATCCCCAAGGGCGCGCTGGTGAACGTGCGTTTTGCCGCCGCCAACCGGGATGAACGCGTGTTCGACTGCCCGGAGAAGCTCGATCTGGAACGGCCCCGCGCGGGTGCGCACATGGGCTTCGGTTCGGGCACGCATCACTGCCTTGGCGCGCCGCTGGCCCGGCGCGAGCTGGCCTGGGGTTTTCAGGCGGTGGTTGACCGGTTCGAGGACATGCATTTTGCGGACGGTGCGAACGATTTCTCGGTCCACCCGCATTTCCTGCTGCGCAGCCTGAAGGCGCTGCATATCGAGTTCGAGGCGAAGCCGCGCTGAGCCACAGGCAAATAAAGGGGGCTGGCGGATCGTTCCGCCAGCCCCTTTTTTGTGCTCTTGGTGCTTACTTCGCGGCTTCGAATACCATCAGCGCGTTGCCCGGTGAGTGGCTATACATGCCATAGCCCGAGTTCACGAAGACCTTGCCCTTCCACACGGCTGCGCCGGGGCCGCTCATGCTGCCGCCCTTGGCGGTCTGGCCGCCGATGGCGGGCATGGGCTGGTTGGTATCGTATTGCCACAGCACCGCGCCGCTATCGGCATCATAGGCGCGCAGCATGCCATCAAGGTGCCCGCCGAAGACCACACCGGGGATGCTGGTGACGGCGGCGGAAATGCCCGGATCGCAGAACTTGCGGCCCTCGCACTTGTTCTCGGCCTTGGCCTGCCAAACGATGTTACCATTGGTGGCATCCAGCGCATGAAGCCCGGCGCCGCGAAGGGCGGGGTCATAGAGGCGCGCGTCGCCGGTATCGGCCATATCGTTGATCGGCACGAACACGCGGGTCCCTTCGGCCGACATGCCGAAGTGGACGCCGCCCTGCGTGCCGCCATGGCCGAGCCGGGTCATCCACTTGACCTTGCCGGTTTCGGGATCGAGGCCCCAGGCCTGCCCGGACTTCTGCCCGACGACGATCATTTTTGCGCCGGTTGCGGTATCGACCAGCATTGGCGAGGCGGCGACGTCGTAGTCAGGCCCGCCTTCCTTGGGGCACGAGCCGAGGCCCATCATGCAGCCGACATTCCACGCATCGCCCACGGTGAGCTGCGTGTTCCAGAGGCGCTTGCCGGTGGCAGCATCGACCGCGAAGACCGCGTCCGAACCATCGTCGGCGGGGGAGGAGTAGTTCTCGCCCGAACCGAAATAGACGCGGTTGGTGGCGGCGTCATACGTCGGGCTGTTCCAGACCGGTGCGCCGGATGGGCCAAGGATCTGGGTGCCATCGGTGGTCTTGCCCTGCGGCACCGGCTGGCCTGCGGTGTAGGCGCGCCACTTTTCGGTGCCCGTTGCCGGATCAACCGCGACGACCGAGCCGCGGAAGGTGCAGCAGGGATAGGCAGGGTTGCCCGCCTGCACGACTTCGAGCGAGGAGACGGGCACGAACAACTGGCCGCCGCCCAGCGTGGGCGTGCCGGTGATCGTGGCATCGGCATGGTCGCTCATCTTGGCAGCCCACAGTTCCTTGCCGGTCATGGCATCGAGCGCGTGGACCTTGCCGAGGAGATCGCCGAAATAGAGCCGCTTGGAGGCAGCATCCGCCACGATGGCGGTGCGCACTTCGGCGCTGAGGCGGTTCGTCCACTTCGTGCAGCCTGTGTCCGGATCGAAAGCGTAGACCGTGCCGTCCTGGCTTCCGACGAACAGCGTGCCCCATGCCACGGTGGGCTGCGAGCGGATGTGCGTGGCGGCGGGATAGGCGAAGGCCCATTTCAGCTTCAGCTTGGGCACATCGGCCTTGGCAAGGCCCGCGATTTCCGTGGGCACGAAGCGGCGGTTGTCATGGCCCCAGCCGATGGCGGCGGGCACGTCGGTCATGTCGAACTTGGCCGCAGCGCCCTTGCAGCGCGGCGGCGGGGCCGGGCGCTGATACGAGGCATAGGGCGTGCGCGTGAGATACTCGGCGACCTGGATTTTCTCCGCTGCCGAAAGGCTGGCCGATTGCTGGCGCATCACGCCCGTGGTCATCGCGCTGACGATGGCATCGGGGGCCAGCATAGCCAGAAAGCCGGGCGAGGGCGCCTTGGGCACGCCGCCCAGATGGCACATCGCGCAGGCGCGTTCGAAAATGGCGCGGCCCGGCGCGGTTTCGGGATCGATGGTGGGGCCGGCGCGGGACTGCAGATCCTCGGTGGACTTGATGCGCGTCGGCGTGGCGGCGTTAAGACCGGCGGCAAGCGCAAGGGCTGCGAAGCCGGAAAGGACCGCAAGGCGGCCTGCTTTGAACATCATGGCGCGTGGCCCTTTCAATCGAGCGAGCGGTAGAACGAAAGCTTCATGTCCTCTGCCAGGCACGCCAGAACAGGCGGCACCAGCCGATCATGGAAATCGATGTGCATATGCGTCTCGAACGCGGCGTCGTCCTTGAACGTGGCGACACAGTGGAACAGGTCCGGGTCTTCTTCTGATTGGAACAGCTCATAGACGAGCGCGCCGGGTTCGTTCTCGAACACCAGCTTTTTCAGCTCGGTCTGGAGCGCGATCAGTTCGTCCCGCTTTTCGGGCTTCGTGCGCAGCTGCGCGATGAAACTTTTTGCCGTCATGGTTTCAGCCTTTGGCCGGTTCGAGATCGTGGAGCAGTTCGCGCGAGTAGGATCCGTCCATGCACGCGAGCATCCGCTCGATCAGCGGCTGGTTGTGGGGATAGGCGATGTGGGCCTGGTCAGCGTCCTCGTCGGTGAAACGCTCGTAGACCGCGAACATGCCCGGCTCCGCAAGCCGGTAGAACTGATAGGCTAGCGTGCCCGGCTCAGCGGGGGCAAGGGCTTCCATTTCCTTGGCGAGCGCGATGAATTCGGCTTCCTTGTCGGCGCGGATGCGGAAGCGGGAGAGGAATGAAAAGGCCATCGGGTCTCTCTTTCAGGTGCGATTTCAGGCGGGACGCGCCGCTTCGTAGGCGGTCCAGCTAGGCAGGGTCTCGGGATAGTCAGCGAGCTTGGGCTCGGCATAGGCGTGATTGCGGTCGGGCCGGGCAAGAATGCCGGGGTACGCCTCGACCGGCACATAATACAGGAAGCCGATAACGCGCTCGGTGAATTTCCACCCGGCCGGCGTGCGGCGATAGCGGTCATCATAGCGGATGGCCGCTACCATCATCCGGCCGTGGCGCATCAGTTCGGCATGGCCGGCCACGCGGCCAGTGGCGGTGTCTGCGTCCACGAAATCGATCTGGATATCGTGCATCACGTGGTGCCCCGGGCCAAGCACGGCAAAGCGGCCATCGAACTGCGCCATGATCGCATCGGGGCCTGCTGCGTGCATCACCCCGTCGTGCGAACGCAGCACCGCATCATCGGCAAACAGCGCACGCACGGCATCGATGCGGCGATCATCAATATCGAAGCTGTAGCGCGCGACCAGCTGGCGGATCTGCGATTCGGCTTCCAGCCGCGCGATGCGCGCGGCAAAATCGCCTTCAAGCCGCGCGATGCGAGCTTCCAGATCGGCTCCCGGATTGGGCATTCTCTCGCGCTCTCTCTCCTGCACGGCCGCTTGGTGCAGGCCTGCTTTATAGGCCATGATAACCCGCGCCTGCCTGAAAACAATCATGAATGTTTGGCATGATCCATGGGAAACCGGGTGCGCCAGCACCTTTGGGCAAGTGGGGCGGCGGCCCATGGTGCGCGATGCTTCGCAATTGCCAACATTGCCGGGCGGCGCTGCGGGCGCCGGGGGCTGACGCAGCACGGGGCAGCGCTGCGCGGGGCAGGCTTCCGGGCGGCCACGTGCTGTTAAAAAAACATACATGTCTGCTTGCAAAATGCGCCCCGGAGTCTATCTTCCACCCCACACCGCACGGTAATGCGGGGCATGAGGAGTATGGGGATGGCACTGAGGGACGTGCGCTGGACGGCAGCATTCGGCGCAATTGCTGCAGCGATGATCGCAGCACCGGCATTTGCAAACGACGAACCGCAGGCGGCGGCGCCTCAGGCAGCCGCAGCGCAGACGGGCGCCGAAGACATGGCGAGCGACCGGCTGGGCGAAATCGTCGTCACCGCAACGCGGCGCAGCTCGAACCTGCAGCGCACCCCGGTTGCGGTATCTGCCGTGGACTCGTCGCTGATCCGCCAGTCCAGCCCGCGCGACATCGGTGATCTCGCCGCGTTCGTGCCGAACTTCTCGGCCAACACGATCACAAACTTCAACGCTGCCTCGTTCGCCATGCGCGGCGTGGGCCAGACCTCGATCATCGTCTACTTCGAGCCGCCGGTGGCTGTGCTCGTCGACGATTTCGTGGTGCCTTCGGTGCAGACCCAGCTGCTTGACACGTTCGACGTGGCGCAAGTCGAAGTGCTGCGCGGTCCGCAGGGCACGCTGTTCGGCAAGAATACCACGGGCGGCGCGGTTACGGTGAAGACGAAGCGTCCTGAGCTGGGCAAGATCGGCGTTGATGGCCGGTTCGAGCTGGGCTCGTTCGCCACTCGCCGGCTGCAGCTGGCCGCCAACGTGCCGATTTTCGACAACATGGCGCTGCGCGTGGTTGGCGGGGCGGAAACCTCGGACGGCTTCTACAAGAACGGCGCCTGCTACGGCCCGGTTGGCGGCCTGCCGACGAGCAACTTCTTTGGCCAATCGGGCTGCCTTGATGGCAAGGCCGCTGGCGGCAAGGACGTGATCAACCTGCGCGCCAAGCTGCTGTGGCAGCCGAGCAGCCGCCTTTCGATCCTGGCGCAGGGCGAATATCTGCGGGATCGTTCGGAAACGGTGCCCTCGGTCAACGAAAACTATCTCTACACGGGTCCGGGCGGCTTCGCGACGGACGGCCTCGGCATCATCGTGCGGCAGGAAGAGATCGATCCGCTCGACCGTGCGGCCGTGAGCTATCGGCAGGACGGGCTTATCAAGATGCGCGACGGCCAGCGCATCTCGGTCGACGGGTTCTACCTGAATGCCGACTACGAGTTCGATTTCGGCAAGCTGACGTCGGTCACCGGCTGGCGCCGCCAGCTGTCGCGCATCCCGAACTCCTATGCCGGCGCTGTCGCCATCGGCAAGGATGGCACGCCGCTGTCGTTCTTCGATGCAACGCGTGATGACAACCGCAAGACCTTCCAGCAGGAACTGCGCTTTGCCACCAACACCGGCACCGCGTTTGATGCAGTGATCGGCGGCTTCTATCAGCGCGAAACGGTCGATTTCTGCGTGGCCCAGATCCTCGGCTTCCTCGATCTGACCGCCGGACCGCTGCCATTCGGCAACTGGAACGATACGCCCTATATCCTGTGCAACGCACAGCGTTCCAGCTCGAAGGCGGTCTTCGCCGAAGGCACCTACAAGATCACGCCCGAGCTCTCGCTCACTGGCGGTGTGCGCTATACCTGGGAAGACAAGACCTGGTTTGGCCGTCAGCAGACGTTCATCCCGCAGCTGGGCGGCGGCTTTGATCCTTCGATCAAGATCGACGAAGCGCTGGATGCCAGCGTGTTCCGTTATCCCGCCGGTGTCGTGACGGTGAACAACAAGTCCAACAGCCCGACCTGGCGCGTGACGCTGGGCTATCAAGCCAATCCCGATGTGTTCGCCTACGTGAACTACTCGCGCGGCTTCAAGAGCGGCGGTTTCAACGATCAGATCGGCGGCTTCGCGGCCTTCGGTGCCGATCTTGATGCCTTCCGCGCTGCGGCCCGCGCCACGCGGCCTGAAACGGCAGACTCGTTCGAAGCGGGTGTGAAGACCGAACTGTGGGATCACCGCCTGCGCTTCAACCTCACCGGCTTTTACGTGAAGTACAAGGATCTGCAGAAGCAGCTCAACGTGCCGATCGTGGTCAATGGCAACCCGAACCAGGTGACGATCTTCGTCAATGCGGCGAGCGCCACGGTGAAGGGCATCGAAGCCGAAGCCACCGCGCGTCTGTTCAAGGGCTTCACCTTGCGCGGCGTGCTGGGCTTCCAGGATTCGGCCTACGATTCCTACACCGCGCCGACCGCCGGCTATGATCTTGCCACCGCACCGCTGGACCGTGCTCCGCGCTGGCAGTGGACGATCGACGGCGCTTACGAAGTGCCGCTGGGCTCGAACTACAAGATCATCGCCAATGCATCGGCTGCGCACACCAGCCGCAACCTCAACACGCAGGCGATCGATACGCCGCTGGGCAACACGTTCCTCAACGCCCGCACGCTGGTGAACGCCTCGCTCACGCTGTCGGAAATCGACAACAAGTACTACATCAAGGCGATCGGCCGGAACCTGACCGACGAGCGCTATCGCATTGCTTCGCAGAACGTGGCGGGTCTGTGGCTCAACTCCAACTTCGGCGCACCGCGCTACTTTGGCGTTGAAGTGGGCCTCAGCTTCCGCGGTCTCTGATATGGGGCCACTTGGCTGCAAACAGCACTGAAAGCCTGCGGGCTGCCATGGGGCTAAAACCCTGCGGCAGCCCGCACTCATGATCGGGAACGACAATGAACGCCTTGGATCTCTGGGACATTCACACCGGCAAGCGCTTCCCCTTCGATGCGCGCGCTCCGCGGATCGACAACGGCACCGGGCGGCCCTCGCCGGATCGCTATGTCAGCTCCGCCTATGCGGCCGAGGAATGGGACAAGGTCTTCGCGAAAAGCTGGCTGCTGGCCGGGCCAGCCTCGGACATTCCCGAGCCGGGCGATTTCATGAAGTTCGATATCGGACCGGAAAGCTTCCTGGTGGTCCGCGATGAAGATGGCTCGGTAAAGGCGCACTACAACGTGTGTCCGCATCGCGGCAGCCAGCTGGTCGAGGCGGATCTGGGCTCGGTCGGCCAGTTCACCTGCCCGTTCCATTCGTGGCAGTTCGCGCTCGATGGCACGTGCACCAAAGTGACCGACGCCGAAACGTTCCGGCCCGAAGTGCTGTGCCACGGCACCGATCTTTCCTCGGTGCGCTGCGAAGTGGCGGCGGGGTTGGTGTTCATTGCGATGGACCCGGATATCCAGCCGCTGGCCGAATTCCTTGGGCCGATCCTGCCGCAGCTTGAGCTCTACGAGATCGACCAGATGTATGTGGTGCAGCACCGCCGGTCGGATTGGGGCTCGAACTGGAAGGGCGGGGTGGATGCCTTTGCCGAGATCTATCACCTCCACGCCGTGCACCCGCAGACGCAGTGCCTGATGGACGACCGCACCCAGATCGATCTGTGGCCGGGCGGTCTCAGCCGCCAGTTTGTGCCGTTTGCGCAGCCCAGCCCGCGCTTTGCCGATCAGGAAAGCGTCAATCCCGGCATCCAGATGATGCTGCGCGATGCGGGCATCGATCCGGAAAATTACGAGGGCACCGCGCGCGAGACGCGCAGCGCGGTGCAGGCCGCCAAGCGCAAGCGCTCGGACGAGCTGGGTCTGCGTTATGAGCGGTTCAGCGATAGCCAGCTTTCGGATTCCGTCGTCTATTCTGTGTTTCCCAACGTGCAGATCGGGTGCCACCCCGAAGCGGTGTTCCTTCACCGCTTCATCCCGCATGCGAGCGATCCCAACCAGTTTACCTACGACACCTGCATCCTCTACCGCCATGTCGATGCGCCGGGTTATTCTGCGCCGGCATGGATGGGCATGGGCGAGGATGTAGACCTTTCCGGCCGGACCCGCCCCGATGTGATCCACACCGCGCTGGGCGAGCCGCCGTGCCTTGGCGAAGTGCTCGATCAGGATAGCGATCTGCTGCCAGTGGTGCAGAAGGGCGCGCGCTCGCGCGGCTTCCGTGGGCCGCTGTGGAGCGAACAGGAAGGCCGCTTGCGGCACTTCCATGCCGAGCTCGATCGGATGATGGGGGCCTGATCAACAAACGAAAAGGGCGCGGAGAGTGATCTCCGCGCCCTTTTTTCTTGGCAGGACTGCCAGCCTCAGAACGGGCGGATCGTCAGCCCGTTGTCGATCACCAGTTCTGCGCCGGTGATATAGCGGCTCTCGTCGCTGGCGAGAAACACGACCAGTGCAGCCACGTCCTTCGGATGCCCCGCAGTGCCATGCGGCAGCACGCCTTCGGGGATCACGTTGGCCTGGCCCACTCGGCCTTCGGCTTCCTGCACCATCGGCGTTTCGATGGCGCCGGGGTGAACCGAATTGCAGCGGATCTTGTAGCCCTTGACCTGCGCCATAACCGCGACCGACTTGGTCATCGAACGGACCGCGCCCTTGGCGGCGGAATAGGCAAAGAAGATCGGATAGCCCAGCAGCGCGCCAACCGACGACATATTGATGATCGAGCCGCCGCCGCTCTTGTTCATCAGCGGGACCGCGTGCTTCATGCCGAGGAACACGCCGTCGATCATGATCGCGTTGACCCAGCGGAACTTTTCGAGGCTGGTATCCTCGACATCGGCGCTGAGCACGACACCGGCGTTGTTGACCAGCACATGCAGGCCGCCAAAGCGCTCCTCGATGGCGGCATAGGCCGCAATCCACTGGGCTTCATCGGCCACATCGAGAGCGAGGGCCAAGGCATCCCCGCCAATCCGGTCTGCCACTGCCTGCGCGGCGGCCAGGTTCACGTCGGTGACGACGACTTTCGCGCCTTCGGCGGCGAGCGCCTCACAGTCTGCTGCGCCAAGCCCGGAACCACCGCCGGTCACCAGCGCCACCTTGCCTTCAAGACGGCCCATATTCGCTCTCCTGCTCGTTTTTGGCCTGCTAGTATCAGCGCGGCGTTCAGGCCGCGCCGTTGTCTCCGAAATAGTCCGGCATACCCGCGGGCCAGACCACGCCCCACTGCGCCTGCCCGCCATCGATGATCATCAGATCGCCGTTGATGAAACGGCCAGCCGGGCTGGCGAGATAGGCGATGGCTTCGGCCACATCCCAAGCATTGCCCCGTATTTTCAGTGGGTTGGCGTTGTGGAAACGGGCCAGCGCTTCTTCGGGATACATGCGGAAGCCTTCGGTTTCGATCACGCCGGGGCCGATGCAGTTCACGCGGATGTTGTGCGGCGCCCACTCGGTCGCAACCGTCTTCGAAAGGTAGATCACGCCCGCCCGCGCGGCGCAGGTGTGCGCGGCTTGCGGCATGCCGCGTTCGACATTGGCCACGATGTTGATCACATGGCCGGGCTTGCCATCGGCGCGCCAGCGCTTGGCGGCTTCCTGCATCATCCACCAGGTGCCGTTAAGATTGGTGTCAATCACCGCCAGCCAGCCCTTCCGGCTGAAATCGATCGCATCCTGCGGGAACTGGCCGCCCGCGTTGTTGACCAGCGTATCCAGCCCGCCGAAGTGTTCGTGCACCGCGCCGATCAGCGCCTCGACCGCTTCGGGATCGCGGATATTCGCTTCCCGCAAGAAGATGTCGCGGCCGGTTTCGTCCTTGATGAGCGCGGCCGTGGCATCCAGCTTTTCGCGCGTGCGGCCGCAGATCGCCACGTTGGCGCCCAGCTTGGCGGCAAGGAACGCCGCCGCCTTGCCCATGCCGCTGCCCGCGCCCGTGATCAGGATTGTGTGCCCGGCCAGCAGGTCTTCGCGAAAGATCGTCTGCTGTTCACGCAGCGCCGCTTCATCAAGCCCGCGCTTAGGCCGACCCGGATCGCCGGGTTCAGGACGGAAGCTGCGCGGGGCATGCAAGTCAGGCGCGTTCAACGGTTCATCCCCCCATCTGGTTGTCGCGGCAGTGCTAGAACACCCGCGCAGAAAAAACAAACAGGTTTGATTCTGATTCGCGGCTTCCGGCAGCCATTTGCGCAAGCTGCGCGGGGGTTTGTCGCAGGCTGCGTGCCTTGCGCAAATGCGCTGCCGATCAGCCCTTTGATGCGGGGGCGAGGGCGCGGATCTGGGCTTCGAGGTGGCGCAGCATGGGCTCCACCTGCACCGGTTCCATCCCGCCCGTCTGCAGCGAAATCGCCATGCCTTCGAGGATGGTCTGCGAGAGCGTCATCGCCAGCGCGAAGTTGGGCGAGCCGAGCCATTCGGGGAACAGGGCTTCGGCCTGCGCGTTGAACTTTTCGCGGAATTCGTCCTGCAGTGGCGAGAGAATAGAGGCCAGATCGGCATCCGTGCGGGCGGCGACGGCCAGCTCGTGGAAGGCGATGAACGCGGGTTTCTGCAGCTGGCGCCAGTACGTCTCGACAAGATCGGTCACTTCGCGTTCGGGCCGGTCTGCCGCACGGCGGAAGGCGCGCAGGCGTTTTTCGTGAAGTTCGGTGATTGCGGCCTTGATGAGGGCCGAGCCGTTCTCGAAATGGTGGACCATAGCCCCGCGCGAAAGGCCGGCTTCTTCGGCCACCTTGGGCGTGGTGGTGTTGGCATAGCCGTGCTTGACCAGGCAGCGCACGGTGGCATCGATCAGGCGGGCGCGGGTCTGCGCGGCTTTGGCTGCCTGCAGCGTGCGCGTGCGATCCGCTGCCGGACGAGTGGGCCGAGGGGCGGGCCGTGCTGCCCGCGTGCGTGAAAGAGCCATGCGTCTGCTTGCCTGAACCGCTGCATGCCCTGTGGCGGCATGCCATTGTTATTGCCCATAATGCGTTTTCACTGCGCATGAAACCGCCGCATTGACCGGCCGGGGGACAACTCGCTCCCCGGTCTGGTGCGGGGCCTGTTTCCCGGCGCGGGAAAGCCCATCGAATCAAGCGCGCCGCACGTTTATGCTGCGCAGCCAAGAGGCGTAACGCATCGCGCTGAAAAAGACAGATATGATTGTCTTTTTCAGCGCGCGGTGTATCTCCCGAGCAAGATCAAGAAAAGGCCCGCCGGGCCGGGGGATGCATGACCAACCAGCCGCCATCCGCAACCGCTGCCGTTCTCACCATGGGCGGCATGATCCGCGCTTCGGCGCAGACCTTTGCCGCGCGTGAGGCGCTGGTCCTCCCCGATCGGCGCATCACCTATGCCGGGCTTGATACCGCCGCGAGGGGCTGGGCCGCGGCCCTGATCGCGCTGGGCGTGCAGCCGGGCCAGCATGTCGGGCTGTTCATGCCGACCTGCCCTGAGTTCATCGAGGCGTTCTACGGCATTACCATGGCAGGCGCGGTCGCGGTGCCGATCAATGCGCGCTATCAGTCGCACGAACTGGCCTATCTCGTGCGCGATGCCGATCTGGTCGTGCTGGTCACTGCGGGGCTAGTGGCCGAGGGCCTAGATTACCGCGAACGCGTGCGCGCGGCGCTGCCTTCGCTGGCGGGCGCGCAGGCCGCACGGGGTCTGAGCCTTGATGAAGCGCCGATGCTCCATACGATCATTTCGCTGGATCGCGACGGCATTTCGCTCGATGCCGCCGCCGCCGCCGGGATGCTGCCGGTGGACGCGGCGCTGGCGCTGGGCGCGGATGTGGCGGGCGCTGAGATTGACCAGCGGATCGACGATGTCGAGCCTGAGGACATCGCCATGATCCTCTATACCAGCGGCACCACGGCGAACCCCAAGGGCGCACTGATTTCGCACCGCGCGCAAGTGGGCAACAGCCGCAATCTCGGCAAGCGCTACCTCTGCACGGCAGAGGACAAAGTGTGGTCGCCGCTGCCGATCTTCCACATCGCGGGCATCCTGCCGATGACGATGATCCTTGATCTGGGCGGGGTTTACATGACCGTGCCGCACTT
>JAIXYF010000153.1 GCA_027490345.1 Novosphingobium sp. | reverse complement strand
GTGGAAGAAGGTGAGCAGCAGCGTGCGGATATGCGCGCCGTCGACGTCGGCGTCGGTCATGATCACGATCTTGTGATAGCGCAGCTTGGCGAGGTTGAACTCGTCGCGGATGCCGGTGCCCATCGCCTGGATCAGCGTGCCGACTTCCTTCGAACCGATGATCCGGTCGAACCGCGCGCGCTCCACGTTGAGGATCTTGCCCTTGAGCGGCAGGATCGCCTGAAAATGCCGATCACGCCCCTGCTTGGCCGAACCGCCTGCCGAATCGCCCTCGACCAGAAACAGTTCGCACTTGGCGGGATCGCGTTCCTGGCAGTCGGCCAGCTTGCCGGGCAGGCTGGCGATATCCATCGCGCCCTTGCGCCGGGTCAGCTCGCGCGCTTTCTTGGCGGCCTCGCGCTCGGCGGCGGCGTCGATCACCTTCTGGATCACGGCGCGGGCGTGGGCGGGGTTTTCCTCCAGCCATTCGCTCATCTTGTCGGCCATCAGGCTTTCGAGCGGCTGGCGCACTTCGGAGCTGACCAGCTTGTCCTTGGTCTGCGAGGAGAACTTGGGGTCCGGCAGCTTCACCGAAACAATCGCGGTCAGCCCCTCGCGCATGTCGTCGCCCGTGAGCGAAACCTTCTCCTTCTTCAGCATCCCCGAACGATCCGCATAGCCGTTCAGCGTGCGCGTCAGCGCCGCGCGGAACGCGGCGAGGTGCGTGCCGCCGTCGCGCTGGGGAATGTTGTTGGTGAAGGCGAGGACATTTTCGTAATAGCTGTCGTTCCATTCGAGCGCGACATCGATGCCCACGCCGTCGCGGCTGGCTGAAATCGCGATCGGTTCAGGCATCAGCGGCTGCTTGTTGCGATCAAGGTACTGCACGAATGCGCCGATCCCGCCGACGTAATAAAGATCGTGCTCGGCCACTTCGGCATGCCGCTTGTCGCGCAGCAGGATGCGCACGCCCGAATTGAGGAATGCCAGCTCGCGGTAGCGGTGCTCCAGCTTGTCGAAATCGAACTCGAGCACGTTCTTGAACGTCTCGTGGCTGGCGGCAAACGTTACGCGGGTGCCTTTCTTGACCCCGCCCTTGCCATCATCGGGGGCAGGCCCGTTCACGCGCAGCGGGCCGACCGCATCGCCATGCTCGAAGCGCATCCAGTGCTCCTGCCCGTCACGCCAGATCGTGAGTTCGAGCCATTCGGACAGCGCATTGACCACCGAGACGCCGACGCCGTGGAGCCCGCCGGAAACCTTGTAGGCGTTGTCGTCGCTCGTGTTCTCGAACTTTCCGCCCGCATGGAGCTGGGTCATGATGACTTCGGCGGCGGAAACGCCTTCCTCGGCGTGGATGCCGGTGGGAATGCCGCGCCCATTGTCTTCCACCGAGACCGAGCCATCGGGATTGAGTTCGATCAGCACCAGATCACAATGCCCGGCCAGCGCTTCGTCGATCGCGTTGTCCGAAACTTCAAACACCATGTGATGCAGGCCCGAGCCATCATCGGTGTCGCCGATATACATGCCGGGGCGCTTTCGCACCGCGTCAAGCCCGCGCAGGACCTTGATGGAATCAGCGCCATATTCGTTGGCGTTGGGGATGTTCTCGTTCGTACTGACCATCTTTGTGACATAAGCATTCACGGGCGATATCCAAAGCGAATCCGCCCTGTTTTGCACAAGGGAGAGCCCCGTTTCACACACCGCCCGAAACCGAAAATCGGGAGGGGCTGGCGAACCCGGCGCAATCGTGCTGAAACGGGCGCATCATATCCGAAGCGAAGGACTTTTTTGCCATGCGCAAGCTGCTGAACGGTGCGATCTGCGCCGCTTCTTTGACTACCACGATGCTGGCCTCCAGCGCCTTCGCCGCGCCTGCGGCAAAGGCCGATCCCTTCGGCGGCGAAGCCGAATTCCGCAGCCTCTACAAGGAGCTGGTCGAGACCAACACGACGCTTTCTGCGGGCAGCTGCACGCTGGCGGCAGAACGCATGGCCGCCCGGCTCAAGGCGGCAGGTTTCACCGACGACCAGCTGACGCTGTTCGCCACGCCGGAAAAGCCGAAGGAGGGCGGCCTCGTGGCGGTCATGCCGGGCACCTCGAAGACCGATAAGCCGATCCTGCTCCTCGCGCACCTCGATGTGGTGGAAGCCAAGCGCGAAGACTGGGTGCGCGATCCCTTCACGCTGATCGAGGAGAACGGCTATCTCTATGCGCGCGGCACGGTGGACGACAAGGCGATGGCAGCCAGCTGGGTCGATACGCTGATCCGCTTCAAGCAGGAGGGCTTCAAGCCCAAGCGCACGGTCAAGCTGGCGCTGACCTGCGGCGAGGAAACGACCTATGCCTTCAACGGCGCCGAATGGCTGGCGGCCAACAAGCGTGATCTGATCGATGCGGCCTTTGCGCTGAATGAAGGCGGCGGCGGGCGCACCGATGGCAAGGGCGTTTCGGAAGGCGGCAAGCTGGTCGTCGAAACCATCCAGGTCGGCGAAAAGGGCGTCCAGAACTACCGCCTCGAAACCCGCAATCCCGGCGGGCACAGCTCGATCCCGGTGCGGGACAACGCGATCTACCAGCTCGCCGCCGCGCTGGTGAAGCTGCAGGCCCATGATTTCAAGCTGGAGCTTTCCGACACGACCCGCGCCTTCTTCGCCAAGGCCGGAGCCGCGCGCAGCGATGCGCTGGGCAAGGCGATGCAGGCCATCGCCGCAAATCCGGCGGATAGCACCGCCGAAGCCGTGCTCAATGAAGACCGCACGATCCATTCGATGCTGCGCACCACCTGCGTCGCCACGTTGACCGACGGCGGCCATGCCAACAACGCGCTGCCCCAGCGCGCCGGAGCCAATGTCAATTGCCGGATCTTCCCGGGCAATTCGATCGAGGCGGTGCAGAAGGAACTGCAGGACGTGATCGCCGATCCCGGCGTGACGATCACGCCGGTGCCGCCGCTGCGCCCCGGGGCCAAGACCCCGCCGCTCGACCCGGCGATCCTCGGCCCGATGGAAAAGCTGGCGGCCAAGTATTTCCCGGGCGTGGCCGTGGTGCCGACGATGTCCACCGGCGGGACCGACGCGATCTATCTGGGCGCCGTCGGCATCCCGACCTACGGGGTTCCCGGCACCTGGCTGAACCCGGACATGAACGGCATCCACGGCCTCAACGAGCGGATCGAGATCAAGGCGCTGATGACCGGGCGCGCCTATCTCTATGAGCTGGTGAAGGCCTACACCAAGTAGTCATTATATTGTAATCGTTCGGTTTATCGAAAAGTATCCCCATCCTGTCCACAGGTTCATGCACCTGTGGACAGGACACGCAGCTGCCCCTTGACGGGTGCAAGGCGCGTATGGTCTTTTCCTCGCATGCGTCACGAAGCGGTCATCCGCGTCCCTCAAATCGCACCCGTTAGGCGCCTTGCGCCCTTTCCGGGCGGGACAAACGGCGCGTTCTTGCGAAAGGGCCGGACGGGAGCATGCTTCACAGGGCGCTGATCGAGCGGGCGGCGGATGCCAGGCCCCATAGCGGCGAGACCGCTATTCTTGGCCATGACCGCCATCTTTCAAATTGTCCGGCGCTGGTTCTCAACGCCGATTATACCCCGCTCAGCTACTATCCGTTGAGCTTGTGGCCGTGGCAGACCGCGATCAAGGCGGTGTTCCTCGAACGTGTCGACATTGTCGCGACGTATGAGCGCGAAGTGCACAGCGCCTCGCTCGACATGAAGATCCCCTCGGTCATCGCGCTGCGCCAGTATGTGAAGCCGAGCGAATTTCCGGCTTTCACACGCTTCAACCTGTTTCTGCGCGACAAGTTCCAGTGCCAGTATTGCGGCTGCCCGGATCAGCTGACCTTCGACCACGTGGTGCCGCGGCGCCTTGGCGGGCGCACGACCTGGGAAAATGTCGTGGCGGCCTGCGCGCCGTGCAACATGCGCAAGGGGGGGCGCACCCCGGCGCAGGCGGCGATGCACCTCATTACCCAGCCGATCCGGCCGACTTCATGGCACCTGCAGGAGCGCGGGCGGCTATTCCCGCCGGGCCATTTGCATGAAAGCTGGCGCGACTGGCTCTATTGGGACGTCGAGCTGGAGCACTGACCGGCGGGTCAGAGGACGAAATCGGCAGCGCTCAGACTGGAGACGCCGTCCACCCGGATCATGAAGTCGGCGATCCCGTCACCGTTCTGGTCGCCGAAGACATGGACGCCCGACGCACTCACCTCGTAGCGCAGCTCGCCGATCCTCGCATCCGCGGTGTTGAACGCCGCCGTGCCAAGGAATGCGAACGTCTGATCACCGGTCGCGCCCGCAACACTGCGAGTATCGCCGTCGACTTCGGTCAGATCGATGCGGTCGCCCGCGTTCCAGCCCAAAATGAGGTCTGCCGTGGCGCGGGTCTTGCCGGCAAAATCCCCGTCCCAGAAAAAGAACCGGTCATTGCCCTCGCCGCCGATCAGGATGTCGCGCCCCGCGCGGCCCACAAGCAGGTCTGCCCCCGAGCCGCCGCTCAGCCGATCGTCGCCCAGCCCGCCATCGAGCCGATCCGCCCCGTCGTTGCCGAAAAGCTGATCGCGGCCCTCTCCACCGTAGAGCCGGTCATTGCCGGCACCGCCTGCAAGAAGGTCGTTCCCAGTTCCGCCGAAAAACAAGTCGGCCCCAGCCTTGCCCGTGACCCGGTCATTGCCTGCCCCGGCTTCGACCCAGGTCAACGAACGGGCCGTTCCAGAAAGCACGATCACGTTGTCCAGAGCGTTGCCTGCGACAAACCTGTTTCCGCTAAAGTTCACCGAATAGGAGGCGACTGCTGCATCGAGCGTCTCCTTGGTCAGAACAAGTTGTCCGACAACAGTTTCCTGGCTCGCAGCCAGCACCGAAGCCTTGCGCACCATTCCGGTCGCGTCGCGGATCGTCACACCGAAATCAAGCGTAACCACGCCATCCGCTGCGGCAAGGATCGTACCGGCAAGATCAAGCGAAGATGTCTTGCTAGAGGCCGCCTGGCCTTCCAGCGTCCACTTGAAGGAAAACAGCGCGCTGTTTGGCGTGACGGCATCCACTTGTGTCAGCAGTTTCTGCCTGGGGAGCACAACCAGCCCGCTGGTTACGGCATAGAACCGTTCTACGAAGGCTTCCTTCTGCGGCGCGTTGAATGCCGTGTTGAGGTAGAGCATCTTCGACCGGTCCGTCGCGCGCCACACCCCGGTTGAGCGGTAATAGCCGCCTTCATAGGCCCCGACCGTGCCAAGCCCATCCTGATAGCCGATCCATTCCTTCCAAGGCACCTTGGTCGGATCGCTGGTGGTGGCGACATGGATGCTGTTGAGGCCGGAAAGCGGGAAAGTGCCAGTCAGCGCCGGATCGACATATTCATCCTCCAACCCGGCGAAGCTGTGCCCGATCTCGTGCAGCGCGACTTCGTAGGACAAGGGATTGCCCGCCGTGGCCCAGGCCACCGAACCACCCGCACCACCATACTGCGACGAATTGATAAGCACGATAACGATATCACGCGCATCGCCATTAAGCGTGGACAGCGCGTTGTAGACCTTGGTTTCGCTGCCATAGACCAGCCGCCCATCGCTGCCATAGGCGCGCGCATCGAACGCAGTGTTTACGGTGGTCGTATCGGTATCATAGCCCGATTGGCTGGACGCAACGAACACCGCCTTGGCATTCACCAGTGCGCCATAGGTCGCGAAGGGATCGTTCAGCGTCTTGTTCGCGGTCGATAGCATGTAAGTGGTAAAAGCATTGGCATCAGACAGGAACTTGTCCCGTTCCGCCGCCGTATAGCCTTCCGCGACGATGACGACATCGATGCGGGCCGAACTGGCTCCGGTCGAACGGATGGTTGTAAGATCCATGATCCTCAGCTCCCTGTTGCCGGGGCAGACTATCATGCATTGAGGTGCTGCGAAAGATTGCGCCGGTCAATCAGGTATTGACGCGTGCTTCCGCGTTCGAAAGCCAAAAAATAGGCAATAAACTACCATATCGGATTGAATATCTGATCGCCGGATCAGGTGCATCGGGCGAATCAACCAATCGGTTTACTTTGCAGGTGTCACCCCGTTTGCAGCGCGATAGGGCCGGGCCGCTGTCCTCAGCGCCCGCCAAGCGCGGCTTCGCAATCGCCCATCAGCTCGGCCATGATCGCGGCAACGGGTTCTTCCTTCGTCACCATGCCCACAGACTGCCCGGCCATGACCGAGCCGCGCTCGACATCGCCATCGATCACCGCACGGCGCAGCGCGCCTGCCCAGAAATGTTCGATTTCCAGCTGCGCCTCGCCCATGTCGACCACGCCTTCATCGAGCCGCCGGGCGACCTCGACCTGCTTGGCGGCAAATTCTTCGCTGCCCTTGTTGCGCAGCGCGCGCACCGGGATGACCGGGAGGCGCGGATCGATCTGCACGCTGGCCACGGCATCGCGGGCATTGGCGCGGAAGAACGCAGCCTTGAACGCAGGGTGCGCGATGGATTCGGTGGCGCAGGCAAAGCGGGTGCCCAGCTGTACCCCGCAGGCGCCCATTTCGAGATAGCTGGCGATCATCTCGCCCCTGCCGATCCCGCCGGCCACGAACACCACATGATCCTGCGCGAGTGCGGGAAGAAACTCCTGCGCCAGCACCGAGGTGGAGACCGGGCCGATATGGCCGCCCGCTTCGGAGCCTTCGATCACCAGCGCATCGGCGCCCTGTCGGAACAGCTTCTTCGCCAGCGCCAGCGTCGGCGCGAAGACCAGCACCTTGGCCCCGAAGGCCTTGATCGCCTCAACCGAACCCTTGGGCGGGATGCCGCCCGCCAGCACGACATGGCTCACATTGTGCCGCGCGCAGACCGCGATCAGATCGAACAGCCGGGGGTGCATGGTGATGAGGTTCACGCCGAACGGCTTTGCCGTCAGCGCGGCCGTTGCCGTGATTTCACCGTCCAGCAGTTCCGGGGTCATCGCGCCGCAGGCAATCACGCCGAAACCGCCCGCATTGCTGATCGCGGCGACCAGATTGCGCTCGGAAACCCAGCTCATCGCCCCGCACAGGATGGCGTGTTCCGTGCCGAGGAATTCGGCACCACGTGCCATGAGAGCGGCAGTCTTGGGGTATGCGGTCATCGTGTCTTCCGGTCAGTTCGGCGGCGCCGCGGCGATTACTGCGCCATCAAGGCAGCATAAAGGCAGGCACCTTACCCCGCATCAAGCTCATAGGCGGTGTGCAGCACGCGCACGGCAAGTTCGACCTCGTCCGAATCGATCAGCACCGAAACCTTGATCTCGCTGGTGGAGATCGCCTGGATGTTGATCCCCCGGTCCGCCAGCGCCTTGAACATGGTGGCGGCAACACCGGCGTGGCTGCGCATGCCCACGCCGACGACCGAAACCTTGGCCACCTTGCTGTCGGCGATCATCCGGTAATAGCCGATGGTCTCCTTGCGCTCTTCCAGCAGCGCCTGCGTGCGAGCGAGATCGGCCTGCGGGCACGTGAAGGTCACGTCGGTCTCGCCCTTGTCCTTGGCGATGTTCTGGATGATCATGTCGACGTTGATGTTCGCTTCGGCCAGCGGGCCGAAGATCGCCGCAACCGCGCCGGGGCGGTCCGCCACGCGGGTCAGCGTCACCTTGGCCTCGTTCTTGTCGGCGGCAATGCCGGTGATCAGCTGGCGTTCCATCTCTTGTCCTTCTTCGCTTTCGGCCAGAATGCGGTCCAGTTCTTCGTCGCTCACGATCATCGTGCCGGGGATGCTGTCCGCCGGCGGGGCATTCTCGTCGATGAACGAGGAGAGCACCTGCACGCGCACCCCTTCCTTCATCGCGAGGCTGACCGAGCGGGTCTGCAGCACCTTCGAGCCGACCGAGGCCAGTTCGAGCATTTCCTCGTAGGTCACGTATTTCAGCTTGCGGGCCTTGGCCACGATGCGCGGATCGGTGGTGTAGACACCGTCGACATCGGTGTAGATGTCGCAGCGATCCGCCTGCACCGCCGCCGCCACAGCCACCGCCGACGTATCCGAACCGCCCCGGCCCAGCGTGGTCACGCGGCCCGCGGGATCGAGGCCCTGAAAGCCCGGAATCACCGCGATCTCGCCCGCCGCCATCGAAGCGAGGAGTTCGGGCGAGGTGATATCCTCGATGCGCGCGGCGGCGTGGGCATCGTCGGTCTTGACCGGCAGCTGCCAGCCCAGCCACGAACGCGCCTTGCAGCCCAGCGCCTGAAGATGGAGCGCGAGGAGGCCCGACGTGATCTGCTCGCCCGCCGCGACGACAACGTCGTACTCGGCGCGGTCGTAAAGCGCGTTGGCTTCGCGGCAGAAGTTCACCAGCCGGTCGGTTTCGCCCGCCATGGCGGAGACGACGACGGCGACTTCATGCCCCGCCTCCTGCTGGCGCTTGACGATCCCGGCCACGCGGCGGATGCGCTCGGTCCCGGCCATCGAGGTGCCGCCGAATTTCATCACGATGCGGGCCACGCCTATTCCCCTGCAGCATCAAAAAGAGGTTTCCCCCGCAGCCCCTCGACCGCGCGGACGCGGCGCTTTAGAGTCGGCGCATGAGCAATGCAACCACCGCAACCACCATTCGGCCTGAAGAAGCCGCCCATTTCGGCAAGCTGGCGGCGGAATGGTGGGATCCCAAGGGCAGCTCGGCCATGCTGCACAAGCTGAACCCGGTGCGGTTGGCGTTCCTGCGCGAGGCCATCGATTCGCACTTCGGCGCCGATCCCAGGACCTT
>JAIXYF010000185.1 GCA_027490345.1 Novosphingobium sp. | reverse complement strand
GGCGCCGGGGCGGGCGGTGGCACGCGCGAGGGGGCCGATTGCCTTTACCAGCGCATTGCCGGCAGCGATGTCTACCCCAGCCTTGGCGTAGGAATAGGACTGCTTTGTTTCATCATTGGAAGCCATGGGGGAGGCGCCTAGCGCTTTCCTGCTTGGATTTCCACTTGCCTTTGGGCAAAAGCGCAGCCAGCCGACGATCAGCGCACACACGCGTCCGCACATGGAGTTCCCTTGGCCGCCTTGCGCCCGACTTTGCCGAACCTGACGCCTTGGCCTGACTTGCCGCGAAAGGCCCGGCTTGCGCTGCTCGCGGGGCTGGGCCTGCTCTTGGCGGGCGGAGGCGCGGCGATCTATGCGCAGATCGAGGGCGACCGCGGGATCGCGCCGATTGCCAGCAACGGCGATTATGAAATGACCGGGATCGAGGTCAATGTCAGCGGCAAATCGGCCGAGGACGCGCGCGCCAATGGCTGGAAAGCGGCGCAGCGGCTGGCGTGGGAAAAGCTGTGGAAGTCCAACGGCCTAGGTGGTGGCAGCGCGCCCAGTCTGGATGATGGCACGATCGAGGGCATGGTTTCCGCCGTGGTGGTGGAGCATGAGCAGATCGGGCCGCGCCGCTATATTGCGCGGCTGGGCGTGATCTTTGATCGCACACGGACCAGCGGCTATCTGGGCATGCAGGGCCAGATCGCGCGTTCAGCGCCCATGCTGGTGATCCCGGTGCTGATTCAGGGCGGCACGGCCTCGGTTTTCGAAACGCGCACGCCCTGGCAGAAGGCCTGGGCCGAATATCGCACCGGGGTGAGCGTGATCGATTATGTGCGTCCCAGCGGTGCGGGCGCGGAATCGCTGCTGCTGACAGCGGGGCAGGTGAGCCGCCGCAGCCGCAACTGGTGGCGGCTGGTGCTCGATTCGTTTGGTGCGGCGGACGTGATCATGCCGATGGCAAAGCTGGAGCGGCTGTGGCCGGGCGGGCCGGTGCGCGGCACATTCACCGCGCGGCAGGGGCCGGACAACCGCTTTATCGGCAGCTTCGAGCTGACCGCGCAGAACGAAGACAAGCTGCCCGCGATGCTGGCCGAGGCGATTGCCCGGCTCGACGGGCTCTATGCAGGCGCACTGGCGGCGGGGCAGCTGGCGCCCGATCCCTCGCTTTCGATGCGGCCCGATCTCGATCCTGCGCTGGTCGAAAGCATTGTGGCCAAGCTGGGACCTTCGCCCGCGGCGACGGTTGCGGCAGCTGGGCCAGATGCTGCGGCAACGGCTGCGGCCGTGCCGACAGTGGTAGTTACGGTGCAGTTCGTGACGCCGGACGGCGCTGCGGTGGATGCGGCGCTGGGCGCGCTGCGCCGGGTGGAGGGCGTGAAGGAAGCGGCGACCACGAGCCTTGCCATCGGCGGCACTTCGGTGATGCGCGTAACCTTTGCGGGCGAAATCGACGCGCTGGCCGCGGCGCTGCGCGCGCAGGGCTGGCGGGTGACGCAAGGGGCCGGTGCGCTCAGCATCCGCAAGTAGCAGCGCATGAGCCAGATTGCCCTGCCTCTCGTCACGCCGGTCAGCGCCGAGACGGTGCTGACCGGCCCTTCGCTGGAGCCGGTGCTGGCGCTGCTGGCAGGCGCGGCAGACTGGCCCTATCGCGCAGCCGTGCTCGCTGGGCCGCCGCGCTGCGGGAAAAGCCTTCTGGCGCGGTGGTTTGCCGCTAGCGGGCTGGGCGATGCGCTGGACGATGCTGATAGCCTGCCCGAGGACGCGGTGTTTCACCGCTGGAACCGCGCGCAGGCGGAAGGGCGGCCCTTGCTGATCGTGGCGAACCGCGCGCCGGGCACCTGGGCGGTGGCGCTGCCCGATCTCGCCTCGCGCCTCGGTGCGGCGCTGATGATCGAGATCGGCGCGCCCGATGATGATCTGCTGCGCGCGTTGGTGGAAGGCCATGCGGCGCGGCGCGGGCTGGGGCTGGGCGATGCGGTGCTGGGCTATGTGCTGCCTAGGCTGGAGCGCAGCCATGCCGCCGCCGAAGCGCTGGTTGAAACAATTGATCGCCTGTCCCTTGAGCGCAAGGCCGCCGTCACCATATCACTGGCACGGGATGCGCTGGCGGAGAGGGTACATGGAGTATCCGAGGCAGAGCGGCAGCCCCGATTGCTTTAGACCGGGCTCCCTCAAGGCACGCTTGCCTTGCTGGGGCAAAAGGGGGTAATTGCGGCCATGTTTTCGAGCTTCATCGCTTACCTGGACTCGATCCGCGCCCGCGATCCCGCACCGCGTTCGCGCTGGGAAATCCTGCTTTATCCGGGGCTTCATGCCGTGGGCTTCCACCGCGTGGCGCACTGGCTGTTCGTGCGGCGGATGTTTTTCCTTGCGCGGCTGGTCAATCATCTGGCGCGGTTTTTCACCGGCATTGATATTCACCCCGGCGCGACGATCGGGCGGCACCTGTTTATCGACCACGGCTTTACCGTGATCGGCGAAACCGCCGAGATCGGCAACAACGTGACGATCTATCAGTGCGTTACGCTTGGCGGCACCAATCCCGCCAATGGCGTGCCGGGCAAGCGCCACCCGACGCTGAGCGACAATGCGATCATCGGTTCGGGCGCGCAGATTCTGGGTCCGATCACGGTGGGGCCGCGCGCGCGGGTGGGCGCCAATGCCGTGGTGACGGAAGATGTGCCCGAAGGCGCGACGATGGTCGGCCTCAAGGCGCGCTCCACGCTGGTTCCGGTCGAGACATGGCTCAAGGACTTCATTCCTTACGGGACGCCTTGCAAGGAGCCGTGCGAGCCTTCGGGCGGCACGCGAGTCGACGAGCTTGAGGCCGAGGTGGCCCTGCTGAAAGCGCAAGTGGCGGCGCTTTTAGAGCGGCAGGGTGAGCCCGGCACGCCGGTGCGCGGCGGGACGCAGCGCAGGAGCCGCAGCTGAGCGTGATCGGCGCTGGCGGCTTGGGCGGCGATAGCCCCACGGTTCTGACGTTTCCGGGCCGCGACGAGCCGCAGGTCGGGTTTGACCGGGCAGAGCTGCAGCGCATTCTCGATCTTTATGGCCGCATGGTCGCAGCGGGCGAATGGCGCGATTATGCGATGAGCTTTGGCAAGGATGCCGCGAGCTTTGCCGCGTTTCGGCGAACAGCGGAGCGGCCCACGGCGCGGATCGAAAAGCGGCCCGCCTTGCGCACGAAGCAGGGCATGTGGACGCTGTTTGGCGAGGGCGGGCAAGTGTTGAAGCGCGGGCACGAGCTGGCAGGCGTGCTGGCCGTGCTGGAGCGCAAGCTGCTGAAGATCGTCGAGGATTGAGGCGCTGGCTGGCGCGGGCGGTGTTGCTGGCGCTGGCCGGATGCGATGCCGCCCCGAAGACCCGGCACACAGCGGATGAAGGCCCATCGCTGCTGCGCGTGGTCTACCGCGATGCGGATGCAGAAATGGTGCTGATGGTGGCCGAGAAAGGCATGCGCACTGCAGTACGCGGCGATTGCGCAGCGCCTTTGCTGATCGATGCGCGCAGCGGAGCGGTGCGTGTGTTGAACCAAGCCGAAGTGCAGGCGCGGCTGCGCACCATGCAATTGGCGGGGGCGACGCGCGGCGCCTGCCCCCGCAATTGATAGATCAGCGCTTCATCGCCGCCTGAAGCTGGACGAGGATCGACTGGCTCTGCTCCGCGCCGGATTGGGGTACGAAATCGCCGGTGCGGTCCGAGATCTGGTCCCAGTGCGCGGCGAAGTCTTCGACCGTACGCGCATCCTGCGGAAGCAGGACCGGCTTGTTCATCGTGACCCACGCCGAGTGATATGCACCCGCACCCGCGCCGACGATGGCGTTGCTGGGCGCATCGTCCGAGACGAGGAAGAGCGCGGCAGGCGCGACGTTTTCGGGGCCGAACAGCTTGAAGGCTTCCTCGGGGAAGATGTCCTCGGTCATGCGCGTGGCGGCCACGGGCACCAGCGTGTTGACCTTGATGTTGTTCTTCGCGCCTTCAAGGTAGAGCGTCTTGGTCAACCCCGCGAGGCCGAGCTTGGCCGCGCCGTAGTTGGCCTGGCCGAAATTGCCGAACAGCCCGGTGGACGAAGCGGTCATCAGGATGCGGCCGTAGTTCTGCTCACGCATCGTGTCCCAGCAGGCCTTGGTGGCGAAGGCGGAGCCGATGAGGTGGACCTTGACCACCATCTCGAAATCGGCCGGGTCCATCTTGGTGAAGCTCTTGTCACGCAGGATGCCGGCGTTGTTGATGAGGATGTGGACGCCGCCCCACGCCTCTTTGGCCTTGGCCACCATCTCGGCCATCTGCTCGAATTCCGTCACCGAGCCGCCGTTCGACATGGCCTCGCCGCCCGCAGCGCGGATTTCCTCGACGACCTTCAGTGCGGCATCCGAATGGCCGGTGCCATCGCGCGCGCCGCCCAGATCGTTGACCACGACTTTGGCGCCGCGCCGGCCCAGTTCGAGCGCATATTCCCGGCCGATGCCGCCGCCCGCGCCCGTGACGATCGCGACCTTGTCCTTGAACGAAATGCTCATGGCAATGCTCTCCCTTAGGCCCCTAACCGGGCGGTTAACATGAGGGCGATGCCACGGGCCAGAGGCCTTGGCAACAGCGGGATCAATCGATCCGGTGCACCCAGCCGTGGGGGTCGGCAGCCTCGCCCCGCTGGATCGAAACGAGCCGCTGGCGCAGCTTCTGCGTGATCTGGCCGGGGCCGCCGCTGCCGATCATGAAGCTGTCCGTCTCGCTCGTGACTTTGCCCACTGGCGTGACGACGGCAGCGGTGCCGCAAGCGAAGGTTTCCGTCAGCGCGCCCGAGGTTGCGTCGCTGCGCCACTGCGCCAGCGAATAGCGTTCCTCACGCACAGTGAGGCCTTCCTCGCGCGCCAGCAGAATAAGGCTTTCGCGGGTGATACCGGGCAGGATCGTGCCGCCCAGCGGCGGGGTGACGATCGAGCCATCGGCCATCACGAAGAACAGGTTCATGCCGCCCAGTTCTTCGATCCACTGGCGCTCCACCGCATCGAGGAACAGCACCTGATCGTGCCCGCGCGCAAAGGCTTCGGCCGTGGGCACAAGGCTTGCGGCATAATTGCCGCCGCACTTGGCAGCGCCGGTGCCGCCGGGCGCGGCGCGGCTATAGTCGCTCACCCAAAGCGAGACGGCAGGCGCGCCAGACTTGAAATAGTTGCCGGCGGGGCTGGCGATGACGAGGAAGCGGTACTGCTTCGACGGGCGCACGCCCAGGAACGCCTCGGTCGCGAACAGGAAGGGGCGAAGATAGAGCGAGCCACCTTCGACCGTGGGGAACCAGTCCTTGTCGGCTTTGACCAGTTCCTTCACGGCAGCGACGAACAAGCCATCGGGCAGGGTGGGCATGGCAAGGCGGGTGGCCGAGGCGTTGAACCGCGCGGCGTTGGCTTCGGGGCGGAACAGGGCGATGCCGCCATCGGCCCCATTGCCTGCGAGCCGATAGGCCTTCAGTCCTTCGAAGATTTCCTGCGCATAATGCAGCACGGCAGCGGCAGGATCGAGCGCGATCGGGCCATAAGGCAGCACTTCGGCGCTGTGCCAGCCGAGCGCTTCATCAAAGTGAACCGAGACCATGTGATCGGAAAATTTGGTGCCAAAGCCCGGGTTCGCGAGGATTTCGGCGCGCTGCGCGGCGGCCATGGGCGCGGGGTGGGGCTGGCGAGAGAACGTCAACGAAGCAGCGGGTGCGGGCGTCGCCATCGGGCGGTCCTTCGGGAATGGTGTGGCGTCAGGGCGCGCCGTGAACGATTGTTGCGTAAATGGCAAGAGGTTTGCAACAAATGTGAAGGGCCGCTTCCGGCAATCGGAAGCGGCCCTTCGCATGGTCAGCGGCCGGAAGTGCCGCCCACGGATGCCTTTATCGCTTGAACAAACTAGCGATAATGCT
>JAIXYF010000050.1 GCA_027490345.1 Novosphingobium sp. | reverse complement strand
GCGGCGCGGATCGATCCGGCCACCGCCTTGCCGTGGCCGCAGCCGCCGCAGTGGGGCGATACCTGCTGGTTCGGCGCGGCAGACGGTGAGGGCCGCGTGGTGAGCGCGATCCAGTCGACCTATTTCGAATTCGGCTCTGGCCTCGTGCTGCCGAAAACCGGGATCACCTGGCAGAACCGGGGGAGCAGCTTACGGCTGACGACACGCGGTTGGAATGCGCTGAAACCGCATCGCAAACCCTTCCACACGCTCAATCCGGCATTGGCCAAGTTCGAGGACGGGCGCGTCTTGGCCTATGGCACGATGGGCGGGGAAGGGCAGCCGCAAACACAGGCTGCGCTGTTCACCCGCTATGCCCGGTTCGGCGCCGACCTTCAGGAGGCGATCAACGGCCCGCGCTGGCTGCTAGGCCGGACATGGGGGGATCCTTCGACCACACTCAAGCTGGAAGACGGCTTTGCGCCCGAGCTTTACGCTACGCTTGAGGCGGCGGGGCATATGGTGGAGCGTGTCGGGCCGCTGACGGCGACGATGGGCCATGCGGGGGCAATTGTCCGCTACGCCGATGGTCGGCTTGATGGCGCGACCGATCCGCGCAGCGATGGCGGGGTGGCGGCGTGGTAGCCCTCGATCTTGGGGGGGGCGGCGCTAGGGCAGCTGCGCGCTGCGAGGCGCTGGCTCTGCCGCCGTTCAGCGACAGCACCGATGGGCTGACGCGCACGTATCTCTCGCCCGCATACAGAGCCGCGCAAGAACAGTTGGCCGTGTGGATGGCCGAGGCTGGCATGGCCGTGCGTAGCGATGCGGCGGCAAACCTGATCGGGCGCTATGAAGGCTGCGCGGCAGGCGCGCCTGCGCTGGTGATCGGCAGTCATCTCGATAGCGTCCGAAATGCCGGGGTCTATGATGGTCCGCTCGGGATAATGCTTGGCATTGAGGCGGTTAAAGCTCTTTCCTCGGGCGGGGTGCGAATGCCGTTTGCCATTGAGGTCTATGCCTTCGGCGACGAGGAAGGCTCGCGCTTTCCTGCCGCGATGCTGACCAGCCGGGCGGTTGCAGGCACGCTTGACCCGGCATCGCTGGAAGTTGCGGACCGCGATGGTGTCCGGCTGGGTGATCTGCTCGATCTTGCCGCCTATGCTTCCGCCGCGCGCTCCCGGGGTGACATCATCGCCTATCTTGAGGCGCATATCGAGCAGGGACCGGTGCTGGAGGCCAAGGGGCTGGCGCTGGGTACGGTGACGGGCATTGCGGCGCAACTGCGCTTCGAGATCGGGCTTTCGGGCACCGCGGGCCACGCGGGGACGACGGCGATGAACCTGCGCCGCGATGCCGTGGCAGGCATGGCGGAAATGGTGCTGACCGCCGAAGCGGTGGCAGCTGCAGGCCCTTCGGACCTTGTCGCCACGGTCGGGTTGGTGGAGGTGCCATCGGGCGCGGCCAATGTGATTGCGGGGCGCAGCCGCTTCACGCTTGATGTACGCGCGGGCGATGCTGCCGTGCGCGACCGGGCGGCGGACGCGATCTTGCGGCAGTTCCGCGAGATAGCGGGGTGGCGCGATCTGGGTCTGGCCATGCGGCAAGTGCATGATCTGCCCGCCAGCCCTTGCGACCCGGCGCTGATGGACTTGCTCGATGCCGCCACAGCGGCGGCCGGGCATCGCCCGTACCGGCTCGTTTCGGGCGCGGGGCACGATGCGATGATCATGGCCGCGCTCTGCCCGATGGCCATGCTTTTCCTGCGGTGCCGGGGCGGGGTGAGCCACAATCCGGCCGAACATGTCGAGCCAGCGGACGCCGAGGCTGCGCTGGCGGTGATATCCGGTTTTATCAGACGTTTGGGAGACCACCTTGAACCCGCTTGATTCCACCTTGTTCGGCGAGATCGATCCGCCGCAGCGTCTGCTGATGGGGCCGGGGCCGGTTAATGCCCACCCGCGCGTGCTGCGCGCCATGGCGGCGGACCTCCTGGGCCAGTTCGATCCCGAAATGACCGGCTTCATGAACCAGGTCATGGCGCTTTATCGCCCGGTGTTCGGCACGCAGAACCAGTGGACCATGCTGATCGACGGCACCGCGCGTGCGGCGATCGAGGCCTCGCTCGTCAGTCTGGTCGAGCCGGGCGATACGGTGCTGGTGGTGAACTTCGGGCGCTTTGGCCTGTTGCTGACCGAGATCCTGACCCGGATCGGCGCGAAGATCGAGACGGTGAGCGTGCCGTGGGGCGAAGTCGTGCCGCTGGAGGCGATTGCGCAGGGCATCGAGAAGCATGGCCCCAAAGTGGTGGCGACGGTTCACGGCGATACCTCGACCACGATGGCGCAGCCGCTGGAAGGGTTGGGCGGGCTGTGCAAGGCGGCAGGGGCCTATCTCTATGTCGATGCCTGCGCGACCTTGGGCGGCATGGAAATCGCGGCAGACCGATGGGGCGTCGATGTCGTTACGGCGGGCTTGCAGAAGTGCCTGGGCGGGCCTTCGGGCAGCGCGCCGATCACCATTACCGACCGCGCGGCAGAGCGCATCTTTGCGCGGCGGCATGTGGAGCAGGGCATCCGGCGCGCGGATATCGCGGACGGTGCGGGCCCGCGCATCCCGTCGAACTACTTCGATCTGGCGATGATCATGGACTACTGGTCCGAAAAGCGGCTCAACCACCACACCGAGGCAACCTCGATGCTCTATGCCGCGCGTGAATGCGCGCGCGTGGCGCTGGGCGAGGGACTGGAGGCGCGCTTTGCCCGGCACCGCAAGGCGGGCGCGGCGATGACGGCGGGGGTGCGCGCGATGGGCCTCACGGTCTATGGCGACGATGCGCACCGCATGACCAATGTGACGGGCGTGCACATTCCCGCCGGGCTCGATGGCGAGGCGATCCGCACCGCGATGCGCGCGCATTTCGAGATCGAGATCGGCACGGCATTCGGGCCGCTGCAGGGCAAGATCTGGCGGCTCGGCGCAATGGGCTACAACGCGATGAAGCACAAGGTGCTGCTGACGCTGGGCGCGCTGGAGGCATGCCTGACAGCGGCCGGGCACAAGCTGCCGCTGGGCGCTGCTGTCCCGGCAGCGATTGCAGCGTGGGACGAGACGGCATGATCCACCCGCGCGATCTTGTCGGCTATGGCGCGAGCCCGCCCGATGCGCGTTGGCCGGGCGGGGCCAAGGTCGCCGTGCAGTTCGTGATCAATTACGAGGAAGGCGCGGAAAACTCGGTCCTCAATGGGGACAAGGGGTCCGAGGCGTTCCTGTCGGAAATGGTCGGCGCTGGCTCCCATCCGGCGCGGGCAATGGCGATGGAAAGCCTCTACGAATACGGCAGCCGCGCCGGGTTCTGGCGGCTGCACCGGTTGTTTGCGGAGCGCGGCGTGCCGGTGACGGTGTTTGGCGTGGCGGCGGCGATGGCGGCCAATCCGGCGGCGGTGGAAGCCATGCTGAAGGCCGATTGGGAAATCGCGAGCCATGGGCTTCGCTGGATCGACTACCAGTATGTGCCGGAAGCGGTGGAGCGCGCGCATATCGTCCAGGCGATTGCCCTCCACACCGAGTTGACCGGCGCGCGGCCGCTGGGCTGGTATCAGGGGCGCACCTCACCCAACACGGCGCGGCTGGTGGTGGAGGAAGGCGGCTTTCTCTACGATGCAGACAGCTACGCCGATGATCTGCCCTATTGGGACCGGCGGCACGGCAAGCCGCAGCTGATCGTGCCCTATTCGCTCGATGCCAACGACATGAAGATCGTCTCGCTCAATGGTTTCACCGAAGGCGAGCAGTTCTTCAGATATTTGCGCGATACCTTTGAGCAATTGCGCGAAGAAGGCGGGCGGATGATGTCGGTCGGCCTCCATGGCCGTGTTGCCGGGCGTCCGGGCCGGGCGCGGGCGGTAGCGCGGTTTGTCGATCACGTGCTGGCCAGCGGTGATGCGTGGACCCCGCGCCGCATCGATATCGCGGGGCACTGGCTGGCGGAGCATCCTTGTCCTGGAGGGGCGGGATGACGGTGAACGATCCGGTGCTGCTGGCCGAAGTGACGGCGGCGTTTCAGGAATATGAGCGCGCGCTCATGGCGGATGATCTGCCCGCAATGGACGCGTTGTTTCATCATGCGCCGACCACCAATCGCTTTGGCGTGGGCGAGGTGCTGTGGGGAATCGATGCGATCCGCGCATTCCGCAAGGGGCGCGGGGGCTCGCCGCAGCGGCGGCTGGGGCATGTGGCGATTGCGGTTTATGGCGATTCCTTCGCCACAGCCGATGCCGAATTCTACCGCGAAGGCTCTGACCGGCGCGGGCGGCAGAGCCAGGCATGGGTGAAGTTTGCGGACGGCTGGAAGGTCGTCTCGGCGCATGTCAGCCTTGAGGGGGCGGGATCATGACCGCGTTGTTCGAACACAGCCCGTGGATCGAGGCGCGCGCCGATGCCCTTGCTTCCTGCGGAGACCGGCATGCGGATCTGATGGCAGTGGTGCACGCAGCGACCGCCGAGGAAAAGCTGGCGCTGATCCGCGCGCACCCGGAACTGGCGGGAAAGGCTGCCATCGACCGGACGCTGACGGAGGCTTCGGCGGCAGAGCAGGCGAGCGCCGGGCTCGATAGGCTGACCGAGGCGGAGTACGCGCAGTTCCATACGCTGAATGCGGCCTATCGCGAGCGGTTTGGCTTTCCTTTCATCATCTGCGTCCGGCTGACTGATAAAACAGGGATTTTAGCGGCGATGGAAGCGCGGCTGGCCCAGACTCGCGAGACTGAGATCGCCACCGCGATTGCCCAGATCGGCGAGATAGTGCGGCTTCGCCTGAGGGATCTGGGCCTGGAGGACGCGCGATGACGATCGACTGGGCAGAGTGGTTGAACCTTGCGATCCGCTGGTTTCACCTGACAGCCGGCATCGCGTGGATCGGCTCGTCATTCTATTTCGTGTGGCTCGACAACCATCTGGTGCCGCCCAAGACCGGTGAGGCTTCGGGCGAGGTTTGGTCGGTCCATGGCGGCGGGTTCTATCACAAGCAGAAGTATCAGGTTGCGCCGCGCCAGATGCCGCAGGACCTGCACTGGTTCAAATGGGAAGCCTACACCACCTGGCTCACCGGCTTCCTGCTGCTGGTGCTGGTCTACTGGGTGGGCGCGGCGAGCTTTCTGATCGATCCGGCCAAGGCCGCGCTGACGCCGCTTCAGGCATCGGGGATCGGGGCGGCGGCGCTGGCGCTTGGCTGGCTGATCTATGACGGCCTGTGCTGTTCGCCGCTGGGCCAAGACGACCGGATGCTGGGCGCTGCCTGGTTTGCCGTGCTGGTGGGGACGGCCTGGGCGCTGTGCCAGATCTTCAGCGCGCGCGGGGCCTATCTCCATGTGGGTGCGATCATCGGCTCGGCGATGGTCGGCAATGTGTTCTTCGTGATCATCCCCAACCAGCGCAAGGTGGTGGCCGCACTGGTGGCAGGCGAGGTGCCCGATCCGGCATTGGGCAAGGCGGCCAAGAGCCGCTCGCTTCACAACAATTACATGACCTTGCCCGTGCTTTTCATCATGGTCAGTCATCATCACGCGATGACCTATGGGGCGCAGCGGCCGTGGCTGGTGCTGGCGTTGCTGGGGCTGACGGGCGTGGCGGTGCGGCATGTGTTCAACTTGCGGCACCGGGGTCAGCCGCTGGGCCGCGCGATCGTGGTGGCGGCGGGGCTGGCGCTGGCAAGCGTGACGTATGTCTCGGTGGAGAAAGCAGGCGCCGTGAAGACAGCGGGCGGCGCGGAGGATTGGGCCAGCGTGGAGCCGATCCTCCAGAAGCATTGCGTCTCCTGCCATGCGGCGCGGCCCACTAGCGCTATGGTGACCGCCCCGCCGCTGGGAGTGATGCTCGATAGCAAGGCCCATGCCCGCAAGTTCGCGGAGCGGGTGAAGCAGGTGGCGGTCGATGCCGAGATCATGCCGCTGGGCAACACGACCGGAATGACGCGGGCCGAGCGCGATGCGCTGGGCCGCTGGATTGATGCAGGAGCTGAGTGATGGCGACGCTTTCGACTCATGTGCTCGATACCATGCGCGGCAAACCGGCCGCCGGTATGCAACTCTGGCTGGAGGATGCAGGCGGCGAAGCGCTGTTCGCCGGTGAGACCAATGCGGACGGGCGCTGTCCCGAATTGCTGGAGCGCGTGCCGGAGCTTGCGACGGGGCGCTATGCGCTGACGTTTGCGGTGGCGGAGTACTTCGCGGGCGAGGACGTGGCCCTGCCTGATCCGCCGTTTCTTGGCGATGTGCGGATTGCCTTCGGCGTGGCGGATGGCGGGCATTACCATGTGCCGCTGCTGGTCTCGCCCTTTGCCTACTCGACGTATCGGGGGAGCTGAGCTGTGGCGGTGCGCTTTCTCCTCGATGGCGAAGTGGTGGACCTGGCGGCGCCCGATCCGACCGGCACGCTGCTGGAAACATTGCGCGGGCAGCTGCGGCGCACGGGCACCAAGGAAGGCTGCGCAGAAGGCGATTGCGGGGCCTGCACGGTGCTGCTGGGGGAACTGGACGGGAGCCGGGTGGCATGGCGGGCGGTCAATGCCTGTATCCTGTTTCTGCCAATGGTGCATGGCAAGGCAGTGATGACCGTCGAAAGCCTCGCGCCGCAGGGCCAACTTAATCCTCTGCAGGCGTGCATGGCGGCCAATGGCAGTTCGCAATGCGGGTTCTGCACGCCGGGCTTCGTGATGTCGCTGCATGGGCGCGCGATCGGCGCGCTGGGCAGCGAACTGCCGGTGGCGGATGTGATTGCCGGGAACTTGTGCCGCTGCACCGGCTATGGGCCGATCCTTGAGGCGGGGGCAGCGGTGCCGACCCTTGCGCAGGATGATGCGGGCGTTGCCGAGCGTCTGGCCGGTATCGCCGGGGAGGCCATGGCAAGCGGATGGTATCAGGGACGGCAATGGTTTGTGCCGCGTTCCTCGGATGAATTGGTGGACGTTTTGGCGGCGCATCCCGATGCGCGGATCGTGGCCGGGGCGACCGATGTCGGGCTGTGGGTAACCAAAGGGCTGCGCGATCTTGATTGCCTTGTATTCATTGGTGATGTGGCGGATCTCAAGGCCATTGCCGAGACGCCGGAAGGCGTGCGGCTGGGCGCCGGCGTGCGCTATGCCGAGGCGCATGGCGCGCTGGCGCGGCTACATGCCGATCTGGGTGAACTGGTGCGGCGCATCGGGGGGCTGCAGGTGCGTTCATCGGCCACGGTCTGCGGCAATATCGCCAATGGTTCGCCCATCGGAGATGGCCCGCCCGCGTTGATCGCGCTGGGGGCACAGCTGACCCTGCGTTCGGCTTCCGGGCGGCGGACGATGGCGCTGGAGGACTATTTCCTCGAGTACGGGAAGCAGGACCGCCTGCCGGGGGAGTTTGTCGAAAGCGTGTTCGTGCCGCGTCCGCAAGCT
Source organism: Novosphingobium sp. (assembly GCA_027490345.1). Lineage (GTDB taxonomy): Bacteria > Pseudomonadota > Alphaproteobacteria > Sphingomonadales > Sphingomonadaceae > Novosphingobium. The sequence goes on along the minus strand of JAIXYF010000050.1, from coordinate 5,562 downwards.
CGGGCAGTGGTGCATGTTTCCAAGCTTTCACGGCGGTTTGACAGCGATATCTCGGCCGTTTTGGGCGCTTTCGTGCTGGCGGTGGAGGCTGGCGTGATCACCGCGGCGCGCGTGGCCTTCGGCGGCATGGCCGCAACGCCCCGGCGCGCGGCGGGCTGCGAGGCGGCGCTGGTGGGCCAGCCCTTCAGCGAGGCGACCATGGCGGCGGCGGCTGAGGCTTTGAGGGCTGATTTCAGCCCCTTGAGCGATGTGCGCGGGACGGCGGCCTATCGGATCGAGGCAGCCTGTGCGCTGCTGTGGCGGCTATGGCACCGCGAGCAGGGCGTAGGCGTGTCCGTGCTCGATGTGGAGGCCTGCTGATGGCGGACAGCAATCCGCGCTGGCCGCTCTGGCCCGAAACCGCGATGCCCGCCCTGCCGCATGACAGCGCGCACCTCCATGTTGCGGGCCTTGCGCGCTATGTCGATGACGACCCGGAATTGCCGGGCACGCTGCATCTGGCCTTCGGGCATTCGAGCGAGGCGCGGGCGCGGATCGTGGCGCTCGATCTGGCCGCCGTGCGGGCCTTTCCGGGAGTGGTCGCGGTTTTTGTGGCGGCGGATATTCCCGGCACAAACAACGTTGGTCCGATTGCGCAGGATGATCCGGTGCTCGCTGATGGCGAAGTGATCAGCCATGGCCAGCCGGTCTATCTCGTTGCGGCAGAGACGCGCCTGGCCGCGCGCAAGGCGGCGCAGCTCGGCAAGGTGACTTATGCGCCGCTGGAGGCAGCCATCACGGTGGAGCAGGCGCGCAGCGCTGGCTCGCGGATCGAGGCCGATCAGCGCATGGCGCGCGGCGATGCGGCCGGGGCGCTGGCTGAGGCAGAGCATCGGCTGGCCGGGCACTTGCGCATCGGGGCGCAGGATCATTTCTATCTGGAAGGGCAGGTCGCCCATGCGCGGCCGGGCGAGGATGGGCAGATTCACGTCGTCTCGTCCAGCCAGCATCCCAGCGAAGTGCAGCATCTGGTGGCGCACCTGCTGGGCAAGAGCAGCGCTGACGTTACCGTGGAAGTGCGGCGCATGGGCGGGGCGTTTGGCGGCAAGGAAAGCCAGGCCGCGCTGTTTGCCGCCGCCGCTGCGCTGGTGGTGCACCGCACCGGGCGCCCGGCCAAGTTTCGTTGCGACCGCGACGATGACATGATCGTGACCGGCAAGCGCCATGACTTCGAAGTGGAATACGACGTTGGCCACGACGGCGAGGGGCGATTGGAGGCCGTTTCGCTGCGCTTTAGCGGGCGGTGCGGGGCAACCATGGACCTTTCCCCCGGCATCAACGACCGGACGATGTTTCATGCCGACAATTGCTATTTCCTGCCCGCAGCCGAGATCGTTTCTGAACGGCTGAAGACCAACACGGTTTCGGCGACGGCGTTTCGCGGGTTTGGCGGGCCGCAGGGAATGCTGGCGATCGAGCGGGTGTGCGATCATGTGGCGGCGCGGCTGGGGCTCGATCCGCTCGATGTGCGGCAGCGCAATCTCTACGGCCCGGGGCACGACGTGACGCCTTATAGCATGACCATCGAGGATAACATCGCCCCGCAAATCATTGCGCGGCTTCGGGAAACATCGCGCTATGATGCGCGGCGAGAGGCGATTGCAGCGTTCAACGCAGGCTCACCCGTGCTCAAGAAGGGCCTTGCGCTGACTCCGGTGAAGTTCGGTATCAGCTTTACCACCACACACCTCAATCAGGCTGGTGCGCTGGTCCATGTCTATGCCGATGGATCGATCCAGGCAAACCATGGCGGCACCGAGATGGGGCAGGGGCTGCACATCAAGATTACCCAGATCGTGGCCGACGTGTTCGGCGTGGATGTTAACAGGGTGCGGATCACCGCGACGCGAACCGACAAGGTGCCCAATACCTCGGCCACGGCGGCGTCTTCGGGGGCAGACCTCAACGGCATGGCGGCGTGGCGCGCAGCCATGGCGATCCGGGAGCGGATGGCCGATTTCCTTGCCGGGGCGTTTGGCTGCACCGCGCAGGATGTGCGGTTCACGCCGGGGGGAGTGATCGCGGGAGAGGCGCGGCTTTCGTTTGCCGATGCGGCGCGCAAGGCGTGGCTGGGGCGGATCTCGCTCTCGTCCACCGGGTTTTATGCGACGCCCGAGATCGCCTATGACCGCGCCGCGCACCGGGGCCACCCGTTCTATTACTTTGCGTATGGCGCGGCGGTTTCCGAAGTGGTGGTCGACACGCTGACCGGCGAGCACAAGGTGCTGGCGGTGGATATCCTTCACGATGTGGGGCGCTCGCTCAACCCGGCGATCGACCGGGGGCAGATCGAGGGCGGCTTCGTGCAGGGGCAGGGCTGGCTGACGACCGAAGTGGTCGAGTGGGACGCGAAAGGGCGGCTGCTCAATCATTCGCCCGCCACCTACAAAGTGCTGACAGCCTCTGACCGCCCCGGGCACATGCGCATCGACTTTTGGGAGGGCGAGAACGTGAAGCCCACGATCCACCGCTCAAAGGCTGTGGGTGAGCCGCCGCTGATGCTGGCCAATTCTGTGTTCTGTGCGATTTCGGCGGCGATTGCGGCGGTTAACCCTGCGCGGCGTGAGCTGCCCGCGCTCGATGCGCCGGCCACGCCCGAGGCGGTGCTGCGCGCGATAGCGGGGTTGCGCGCATGACCGGCTGGCTGGATGATCTGGCGCGGCTGGCAGCGGCAGGGCCGGTGGCGATGATCAGCGTTCTGGCGAGCGAAGGCTCTGCGCCCCGCGGGGCGGGGACGCGGATGCTGGTGACGGCGGAGGGCCTCACCGGCACGATCGGCGGCGGGGCGCTGGAGTTTCGGGCGGTGGAGCAGGCGCGCAGTGTGCTGGGCCATGCGCCGGGCACCTGGCGGGTGCAGGACTATCCGCTGGGGCCGCTGCTGGGCCAGTGCTGCGGCGGGCGGGTGCGGCTGCTGGTGGAACATGTCGATGCCCGGGCGCTGGGCTGGCTGGCCGAGGCGGCAGAAGGCCGGGTGCTGGTGAGTGTGCTGGGTGCGGGCGGGATTGCGCGGCAGGTGAACGATGGGCCAGCCACTGCCATGTCCGCACGGGGCGACAAGCCGGGCGAGGGCGCGCGGCTAGCCGAGCGGATCGGCGGCTATCGGCGGCGGCTGTTCCTGTTTGGCGCGGGGCATGTGGGCCAGGCGATAGCGCGGCACGGGGAAGGGCTGCCGATCCAGCTGGCGTGGTTCGACGTGCGAGCCGAATTTGCGGGCGTGCGCGGCGTGATGGTGGTGCCCGACGAGGCCATTGAGCAGTGCGTGGCGGAAGCGCCTGAGGATGCGGCGCTAGTGATCCTGACGCATGATCACGCGCTCGATTACCGGTTGACGCGCGCCGCGCTCAGCCGCGCGCGGCTGGCGTTCATCGGGCTGATCGGCTCGCAGACCAAACGCGCGCGGTTCCTTTCGCGGCTGACGCGCGACGGCGTTTGCGCCGAGGCGCGCGGGCGCCTGACATGCCCGATTGGCCTCCCCGGCGTGACGGGCAAGGAGCCTGATGTGATCGCGGTGGCCGTGCTGGCGCAACTGCTGCAACTGCCGCAACAGGCAGCGGTTCAGGCCGTGGCAGCATGAGCCTGAAGGGCTATCGCGGCGAGATTCTGAGCCTGTCGCACGATCCGGCAGAGGCGCCCGATGCCGTGCGGCATGAGGCGGACGGACTGCTGGTGATCGAGGACGGGCGCATCGCGGCGCGGGGCCCTTATGCACAACTGGCAGAGCGGTTTGCAGGGCTGGCGGTGGAGCGGCTGGAGGGCCTGATCGTCCCCGGTTTCATCGATGCTCATGTCCATTATCCGCAGCTTGGCCGCATCGCGAGCCATGGGGCGCAGCTGCTCGACTGGCTGGAGCGGCATATCTTTCCGGCGGAAAAGGCCTTTGCCGATCCGGTCCATGCAGGCGAGGTGGCAGAAGCGTTTCTGGACGAGCTGCTGCGCCATGGCACGACCAGCGCGTTGGTGTTCGCGACAGTTCATTCCGCATCGGTCGAGGCGTTCTTTGCGGCGGCCGAGGCGCGGGATTTGCGGATGATCTGCGGCAAGGTGCTGATGGACCTTGGGCCGGAAGGACTGCGCGATACGGCGGCCGAGGCACAGGCCGAGACCGAGGCCCTGATCGCGAAATGGCATGGGCGCGGGCGGCTGGGCTATGCGATAACGCCGCGCTATGCGCTAACATCAAGCGATGCGCAGCTGATCGTGGCGGGCGAATTGCTTCGCGCGCATCCGGGGGTGCTGCTGCACACGCATCTGGCCGAAAATGCGCAGGAGATTGCCGAAGTGGCGGCGCGGTTTACCGAAGCGGTGGATTACCTCGATGCCTATGACCGGTTCGGGCTGGTGACCGAGCGGTCGGTCTTCGCGCATGGCGTGCATCTTCCGGACCGGTCCTGCGAACGGCTGGCGGAAACCGGTGCAGGCATCGCCGTGTGCCCGAGTTCGAACTTCTTTCTCGGTTCGGGCATGTTCGATTTCGCGCAGGCCGAGCGGCATGAGGTGCGGCTGGGGCTGGGCAGTGATATCGGCGCAGGCACGTCGCTTTCGCTGCTGCATAACGCAGGGCTGGCCTATCAGGCGGGGCTGCCAGCCGGGTATGTGCTTGATCCCTTCCGCGCGCTGTGGCTCGCGACGGGGGGCTCTGCGCGGCTGCTGCATATCGATGGCGAAGTGGGCAGCCTTGCCGAGGGGCAAGAGGCCGATTTCGTGGTACTGGATGATGCCGCCACCCCCCTGATGGCGCGGCGCACGGCGGGGGCAACATTGGCGGATCGGCTGTTTGCGCTGCAAGTGCTGGGCGATGATCGGGCGTTGCGGCAGACTTATGTGCTGGGGCGCTGCGTTTGGGACAGGGATTTGCGCCATGGACGGGCTTGAAGACTTCATCCGGCGGCTGCCCAAGGCGGAGCTGCATTTGCATATCGAGGGAAGCCTTGAGCCGGAACTGATGTTTGCGCTGGCGGCACGCAACGGGATCGGCATTCCCTATGCGAGCGTCGAGGATGTTCGTGCAGCCTATGCCTTCTCCAACTTGCAGGACTTTCTCGACATCTACTATGCAGGCGCGGCGGTCTTGCAAACCGAAGCGGATTTCCGCGATCTGGCCTTGGCCTATTTCGAGCGGGCGGCTGCGGACGGGGTAGTTCATGCCGAAATCATGTTCGATCCGCAGACGCATACGGACCGCGGGATCGCATTTGGCACGGTGATCGAGGGGCTGCTGGCCGCGATGGCCGAGGCTGAGGCGCGGCTGGGCGTGACATCGTGCCTGATCCTGAGCTTTCTGAGGCACCTTTCCGAGGAAGCCGCGTTCGAGACGCTGGCCAGCGCAGAACCCTGGCTTGACCGGATCACCGCCGTCGGGCTCGATTCCAGCGAGCTGGGGCACCCGCCCGCAAAGTTTGCGCGGGTCTTTGCCGCCGCGCGGGCCAAGGGCCTGAAGCTGACCGCCCATGCCGGGGAGGAAGGCCCGCCCGCCTATGTGTATGAGGCGCTGGATGTTCTGGGAGTGGACCGGATCGACCATGG
>JAIXYF010000260.1 GCA_027490345.1 Novosphingobium sp. | reverse complement strand
GTGGACGAGGAGGCCGCCGCACAGGGCAACGATTTTTCCGCGCGCGTGTTTGCCAAGGCCAAGGCCGAAGGCGCCAACGCCGTGGTCGTTTCCGCCGCGATCGAGGCCGATATCGTGACAATGCCGGTGGAAGACAGAGGCGAGTTCCTCAGCGCACTGGGGCTGGAGGAAGCCGGCCTCGCCAAGATCATCCGCGCCGGATACGAGCTGCTCCATCTGTTGACGTTCTTCACCGTCGGCCCCAAGGAAGCACGCGCCTGGACGGTCCATGCCGGGGCCAAGGCGCCCGAAGCGGCCGGTGAGATCCATTCCGACATGCAGCGCGGCTTCATCCGCGCCGAAACCATCGCCTATGACGATTTCGTCTCGCTCGGCGGCGAGGCGGCAGCGCGCGATGCGGGCAAGCTGCGGCAGGAAGGCAAGGAATACGTGGTGCGCGACGGTGACGTGATGCACTTCAAGTTCAACGTTTAAGGCGCTGAGACAATGCAGTATTACGAAGATCTGGTTGTCGGCAAAGTGACCCGCTATGGACGCTATGAAGTGACCCGCGAGGAAGTGATCGACTTTGCGAAGAAGTATGATCCGCAGGCCTTCCACCTTGACGACGATGCGGCGGCTGCCACTCATTTCGGGCGGCTTTCGGCCAGCGGTTGGCACACTGCTTCGATGACCATGGCGATGACGGTGGCGAACATGCAGAACAACAGGCAGGCGGGCCTTGGCTCACCGGGCATTGACGAACTGCGCTGGGTCAAGCCCGTCTACCCCGGCGATACGCTGCGCTGCGAGAACGTGCTGCTGGAAAAGCGCCGCAGCAAGACGCGGCCGGAAATGGGCATCCTTCGGGGCGAAACGCGGGTCTACAACCAGCACGACGAACTGGTGATGAGTTTCAAGGCGCTGGGCATGATCGCCACGCGCGATCCGGCGGGCACGGACTGACGCGCAGGCCGATGGAAATCCGGCCCTACACCCGTGAAGACTTCGACGGGCTGGATGCCCTCTGGCGCGAAGCCTTTCCAGACGATCCACCGCGCAATCGCGCCGAGCAATCCATTCCCGCCAAGCTTGCCATGAACGACGACCTGCTGTTCGTCGCGGTCGATGGGGACATGGTGATCGGCTCGATCATGGCGGGGTACGACGGGCACCGCGGGTGGCTTTATTCCGTTGCCGTGCGCCAGTCTGCCAAGCGGCGCGGGATCGGCACGGCACTGGTTGAAACCGCCGAAGCTGCGCTGCGCCGTCTGGGCTGCTGCAAGATCAACTTGCAGGTGCGCAGCACCAACGCGGCGGTGATCGAATTCTACAAGGGCTTGGGCTTCGCCGTTGAAGACCACATCAGCATGGGCCGGCTGCTCTAGCGCCTGCCTCTTACATCGGCTTGCACTGCACTTGCCCTTTGGCGAAGAACTGCGTGCGGCCCTGCGGATCGAGGATCGTGAGGCTGGCCGCGAGGCTTTGGATCACGCCGTTTTCGGTTGGCGGGGTGCCGGGAATCGGCGCGAGGATCAGGATATGCTCCGGCCCGGCATAGCGGGTGCGCGAAGTTTCGGGCAGGATCTGGCTGGCGGTATCGGCAGGAATGCGCACGATCTTGCCTTTCAGCTTGATGATCGCTTCCTTTTCCTGTGCCAGAGCCAGCGCGGCGATGCCGCCGCCTTCGGCCACGAAATTGCACCCGGCGCCATAGAGCTTGCCCTCCTTGATCGCGAGGTAATCGATCTCTTCGGGCTGCACAGCGTTGACTGGCGGCGGCGGCGGAGGCGGCGCCTCATTGCTGCAGGCGGCCAGCAGCAGGACAAGACCGGGCAGAAATCGGCGCATCATTTTCTCCCGAAAAGCTTTTCTATGTCGCCGTGGGCCAGCTTGATCCATGTGGGCCGCCCATGGTTGCACTGGCCCGAACGCGGCGTCACTTCCATTTCGCGCAGCAGCGCATTCATTTCCGCCACGGACAATATCCGCCCAGCCCTTACCGAACCATGGCAAGCCATGGTTGCCAGAACCAGATCGCGCTTTTCGCCCAGCAGCAAGGCGGCGCCGTGCCGGGCCAGATCATCGGCCACATCGCGCACCAGCGCCTGCACATCGCCGCCGCCCAGCACGGCCGGCACAGCGCGCACCAGCATCGCAGCCGGGCCGAAGCGTTCCAACGCAAGGCCATATGCGGCCAGCTCTGCGGCGGCGTCCTCAAGCCTGTCGCAGGCCGGTTCATCGAGTTCGACCACTTCGGGCAGGAGCAGGGCCTGCGATGGCGCGGTGCCCTCTCCTGCGCCGGCGCTGCGCAGCCGCTCGAGCACAAGTCGCTCGTGCGCGGCGTGCTGATCGACCAGGACCAGCCCGTCCTGCGCTTCGGCCACGATATACGTTGCGGCAACCTGCCCGCGCGCAACGCCAAGGGGATGGCTTGGCACCGGCGCGGCCGCCGGTTCGGCGCGGGCAGCGGGCGGCGCCATCACGGCCGCCTCGTAGCCGCGCCATGCCTGCCCGGCCTCCGAAACCCGCGCAGCAGGCTGTTGCCAGAACAAGCTGGACTGCAAATGGCTGGATTCCGGCGCAGGTCCGAGTGGCATTGGCGCCAGTGGCTCGGCCTGCCAAGCCCGCATTGCGCCCGCATCGGGCGTCTGAGCCGAGCGGCGGTCACCGGTCATCAGTGCCTGCCTGAGGCCTGAGACGATCATCCCGCGCACCAGCGCCGGATCGCGAAAGCGCACTTCGGTCTTGGCGGGGTGGACGTTGACGTCCACTTCCTCGGCCGGAACATCGAGGAACAGCGCCAGCACCGCGTGGCGATCGCGCGCGAGCATATCGGCATAGGCCCCCCGCACCGCGCCGATCAGAAGCTTGTCCTTCACCGGGCGGCCATTGACGAAGAGGTACTGGTGATCGGCCACGCCGCGATTGTAGGTGGGCAGCCCGGCAACGCCGGTGAGGCGGAAATCCCCGCGCGCGAGATCGACGATCACGGCGTTGTCGTGCAGTTCGCGCGCCACGATCTGCGCGGTGCGTGCCGCCAGCGTGTCACCCGGTTGGACCTGCAGCGCGCGCCGACCATCGTGTTCGAGCGTGAAACCCACATCGGGCCGCGCCAGCGCCAAGCGGCGCACGACATCGAGGCTGGCGGCCCATTCGGCGCGCGCGCTGCGCAGGAACTTGCGCCGCGCGGGCACTTTACCGAACAGATCCTCCACCCGCACCCGCGTGCCCGGCGGCAGTGCGGCGGGGCCATCGGCCACGAGCGTACCATGATCGACAACGCGCGCCCAGGCCTCGCTCTGCGGCCCCGCGCAGCTTTCGCCCATGCCAGCCATGCGGGCGCGACTTTCAATCGTGACCCGCGCGACCGAGGCAATGGACGGCAGCGCCTCGCCCCTGAAGCCCAGCGTCGCAACGTGTTCGATCGCTTCATCGGGCAGTTTGGAAGTGGCATGCCTCTCCAGCGCGAGCGCGATCTCGTCTGCGCGCATGCCGCAGCCATCGTCCGTCACTTCGATCAGCGACAGGCCGCCTTCTGCAAGTCGCACCGAAATCTGGCTGGCGCCCGCATCAATCGCGTTCTCGACCAGTTCTTTCAGCGCGCTGGCCGGACGCTCGACCACCTCGCCCGCCGCAATGCGGTTGACAAGGGTTTCGGGCAGGCGCCTGATGGTGCGGACGGGCTGGGACATGATGCGGTGCACGCTAGCGACGAGCACGGGTTTTTTCGAGACGGTCCGTCCGACTTATCCCGCAAAAGCCTTCACAAAATATTGGGTTTTGCACGGCCGCCCTGCTAATGCGCCCTCTTCGCCCGCCCCGCCCATGCCCGTTGTGCCTTGTGCGCAATGGGGCACAACCGCAGTTTTACGACGGATTTACTGATGGCATCGCTGCTTTCCCGATTCTTCAAGTTCGGTTCCCAGAACATCGCAATCGATCTCGGCACTGCCAATACGCTGGTCTATGTGCAGGATCGGGGCATCGTGCTGAACGAGCCTTCCGTCGTGGCGATCGAAACGATCAACGGCATCAAGCGCGTCAAGGCCGTGGGCGATGATGCCAAGATGATGATGGGCAAGACGCCCGACAACATCGAAGCCATCCGCCCGCTGCGCGACGGCGTCATTGCCGATATCGAAGTGGCGGAGGAAATGATCAAGCACTTCATCCGCAAGGTGAACGGCTCGAAAAGCCTGCTGCGCTATCCCGAAATCGTGATCTGCGTGCCTTCGGGCTCCACCTCGGTGGAACGCCGCGCGATCCGCGATGCCGCCAGCAATGCCGGCGCAAGCCAGGTGTTCCTGATCCTTGAACCCATGGCCGCGGCCATCGGCGCCGACATGCCCGTGACCGAGCCGGTAGGTTCGATGGTGGTCGATATCGGCGGCGGCACTACCGAAGTGGCCGTGCTTTCGCTGCGCGGCCTTGCCTATACCACCTCGGTGCGTGTGGGCGGCGACAAGATGGACGAAGCCATCGTGTCCTATGTGCGCCGCCACCACAACCTGCTGATCGGCGAATCGACGGCAGAGCGCATCAAGAAAGACTGCGGCATCGCCATCGTTCCCGCCGACGGCGTGGGCGAGACGATCCACATCAAGGGCCGCGACCTGGTGAATGGCGTGCCCAAGGAAATCACCATCACGCAGGCCAACGTGGCCGAAGCGCT
>JAIXYF010000256.1 GCA_027490345.1 Novosphingobium sp. | reverse complement strand
TGCAGGCCGATGGCGGCCTGCGCACCGGGCGCGATGTCGCGGTGGCCGCGCTCCTCGGCGCGGACGAGTTCGGCTTTGCCACCGCCCCGCTGATCGCGGCGGGCTGCATCATGATGCGCAAGTGCCATCTGAACACCTGCCCGGTCGGCGTCGCCACGCAGGATCCCGTCCTGCGCGCGCGCTTCACCGGCCAGCCCGAGCATGTGATCAACTACTTCTTCTTCGTGGCGGAAGAACTGCGCGCGATCATGGCCGAACTCGGCTTCCGCACCATCGGCGAGATGGTCGGCCGCGTCGATTGCCTCGATACCCGCGCCGCGATCACGCACTGGAAGGCGCGCGGCATTGATCTGTCGCGCCTCCTCCACCGCGTCGAACCCGCGCCGGGCACCACGCTCGGCTGGAGCGGGACGCAGGATCACGGCCTTGATGCCGCGCTGGACAACACGCTCATCGCCGCCGCCGAGCCTGCGCTCGAACGCGGCGAGGCGGTGCGGATCGAAAGCAAGGTGCGCAACGTCAACCGCACCGTCGGCGCGATGCTCTCGGGCGAAGTGGCCAAGCGCCACGGCCACCGCGGCCTGCCTTCGGGCACGATCCACGTCACGCTCACCGGCGTTGCGGGCCAGTCGTTCGGCGCGTTCCTTGCGCACGGCATCACGCTCGATCTCACCGGCGATGCGAATGACTATGTCGGCAAGGGCCTGTCGGGCGGCCGCGTCATTGTCCGTCCGCCGTCACACGTAGACCGCGCCGCGAACGAAAACATCATCGTGGGCAACACCGTGCTCTATGGCGCTATCGCGGGTGAGGCCTATTTCAACGGCGTCGCCGGTGAACGCTTTGCGGTGCGTAATTCGGGCGCTGTCGCGGTGGTCGAAGGCACAGGCGATCATGGCTGCGAATACATGACCGGCGGCGTTGTCGTCGTGCTCGGCAAGACCGGGCGCAACTTCGCGGCGGGCATGTCGGGCGGCGTGGCCTATGTCTATGATCCCGAAGGTCGTTTCCCGGTCCTGTGCAACGCCGCGATGGTCGATATCATCCCCGTCTCGGCAGAGCGCGACGAGGACGACGGAACGGGCCGCCCGCAGCAGCGCGGTGTGGACGTGACCGACTTCGGCATGGGCGATATGCTCCGCCATGATGCAGAGCGGCTGCGCATTCTGGTCGAGCGTCATCACCTCCACACCGGCAGCAAGCACGCCCGCGCGCTGCTTGATAACTGGGCCGAGGCGCTGCCGCACTTCGTCAAGGTCATGCCGCGCGATTATGCCCGCGCGCTTCGTCAGCTCGAAGCCGAGCGCGCCGAAGCCGCCAGCGTGGCAGCAGAGTAACCTTCGGGCAGAATAAGTCAGGGTATCAAGAACATGGGCAAGGCAACCGGCTTCCTCGAAATCGATCGCAAGGATCGCAGCTATGATGCGCCGCAAGAGCGCCTGAAGCACTACCGCGAGTTCGTCATCCCGCAGGATGACAAGACGCTCAAGGGCCAGGCGGCGCGCTGCATGAACTGCGGCATTCCCTACTGTCACAACGGCTGCCCGGTGAACAACCAGATCCCGGACTGGAACAACTTGGTCTACGAGAACGACTGGCGCACCGCGCTCGACAATCTCCACTCGACCAACAACTTCCCGGAATTTACCGGCCGCATCTGCCCCGCCCCGTGTGAGGCGGCGTGCACGCTCAACCTCGTTGACCAGCCCGTCACCATCAAGTCGATCGAATGCGCCATCGTCGACAAGGGCTGGAAGGAAGGCTGGGTCGAACCGCAAGTGCCCGCGCACAAGACGGGCAAGTCGGTCGCCGTGGTCGGCTCCGGCCCCGCCGGTCTCGCCTGCGCACAGCAGCTCGCCCGCGCCGGCCATTCCGTCACCGTGTTCGAAAAGTCTGATCGCGTGGGCGGCCTGCTTCGTTACGGTATCCCCGATTTCAAGCTCGAAAAGCACCTCATCAACCGCCGCCTCGTGCAAATGATGGCCGAAGGTGTGGAATTCCGCACCTCGGTCGAAGTCGGCGTCACCGTCTCGATCGCCAGCCTGCTTGAAAACTTCGACAAGGTGGTGCTGGCAGGCGGCGCGGAAGACCCGCGCCCCATCGGCATCCCCGGCTTCGAACTTCCCGGCGTGCGCTTCGCCATGGAATTCCTCACCCAGCAGAACAAGCGCGTGGCGGGCGACGATGAAATCCGCGCCGCCCCGCGCGGCTCGCTCCTCGCCACCGGCAAGCACGTCGTCGTCATCGGCGGCGGCGATACCGGGTCAGACTGCGTCGGCACCTCCAACCGCCAGGGCGCGCTTTCGGTTACCCAGCTCGAAATCATGCCGCGCCCGCCCGAGAAAGAGGACAAGGGGCTGACCTGGCCCAACTGGCCGCTCAAGCTGCGCACGTCTTCCAGCCACGAAGAAGGCGTCGAACGCGAGTTCGCCGTCCTGACCAAGCGCGTGCTGGGCGAAAACGACGTGACCGGCCTCGAATGCGTCCGCGTGGAATGGAACGGCAGCAAGATGGAGGAAGTGCCCGATAGCACTTTCGTCATCCCCGCAGACCTTATCTTCCTCGCCATGGGCTTTGTCGGCCCGCGCAAGCAGGGCTTGCTCGAACAAGCCGGCGTCGAACTGGACGCGCGTGGCAACGTCAAGGCCAACACGCAGGATTATCACACCAGCAACGAGCGCGTGTTCACCTGCGGCGACATGCGCCGTGGCCAAAGCTTGGTGGTATGGGCCATCCGCGAAGGCCGCCAATGCGCCCGCGCGGTGGATGAGGCCCTGATGGGCGCCAGCGAACTGCCGCGCTGACGTTCTCCCCCGGTTCGCTGGGGGGGGCCTTGCCGCGGCCGGCGCACGCACTTGCCGGTGCGCCGCAAAACCGCAGCCAAACGTTAGTGAAATTGAATTACGCAATTGCACTTATCTGCAGTTGTGCCAAGATTCGGCGTTGCCAATCCGCCGAGCCTGTCCAAGCGTTGCGGCAACCTGGGGGGTGGTTGGTTGTGACGCGACTTCGGCGGTGGTGGCAAGGTGCCGGAAAGGTCACCCTTCCCGGCCTGTTGGTCGTGGTGCTGATCGCGCTGCTGCAGACCATCACGATCCCTGCCATTTCGCCGATCATTCAGGGTGTTGGCCTGCAGGTCTTCGATGTGTACCAGCGCATCCACCCGCGGCCCTATGAAGCAGCGCCGGTCCGCATTCTGGATATCGATGACGAGACCATTCGCCGCTATGGCCAGTGGCCCTGGCCGCGGACCGATATGGCCCGGCTTACCCTCGCGATGGGGGAAGCGGGGGCAGCCGCGATCGCATTCGATATTGTCTATTCCGAAGTTGACCGCACGTCGCCGCGCGCTCTGGCGTCCCGATACGAGCAGTCGGATCCTGCGGCGGCCAAGCTGCTCAGAGAGCTGCCCGACAATGACGCGCAATTCGCCCAGGTGCTGGGGGCGACTCCTTCGGTCATGGGATTCTTTCTGACGAGCGGCACGAAGCAGCAGCAGGCACGCCCCAAGGCAGGCCTGGCGATCAGCGGGACACCGCCAAGTTCGGCCCCGTCCTTCAGCAATGCCGTTTTGCCGATTGCGCAATTGCTGGAGCCGGCAGCCGGGCTGGGCTCGCTGAGTATCGAGCCTGATGCGGATTCGATCATCCGGCGCGCGCCGCTGATTGCGCGGCAGGGGGATCAGTTCCTGCCATCGCTTTCGCTTGAGGCGATGCGCGTCGCGTTCCAGACCAATTCGGCGCTGATCAAGACCACCGATGGCAGCGGTGAAGGCGCGGCGGCCGGCGATGTCGTTGCGGTCCGGGTGGGAGACGTTGAAGTCCCCACCAACGAATCCGGCGAAATGTGGATGCATTATACGCGTCCGGTCCCCGAAAGGATTGTCCCGGCCTGGATGGTCCTGTCCGGCGCGCTTTCGCCCGATGTGCTGCAAAAGACGTTTGAAGGTCACATCGTGTTCATCGGCACCAGCGCGATCGGCCTGCGGGACTTGCGCTCCACGCCGGTCAATGAACGCGAACTGGGTGTGATGGTGCATGCGCAGGCGGCCGAGCAGATGATCCTTGGCAAGTACCTCAATCGTCCAGATTGGGCGATCGGGCTGGAACGCACGCTGATCCTCGTTCTGGGGCTGGGGCTTGTGCTGCTGCTGCCGCGCATTGGCGCAAAATGGGGTGCGGTGCTGGTCATCGTCGCGCTGGCGGCACTCTTCCTCGGCAGCTGGTATGCCTTCGTGCAACAGCGTTATCTGCTGAACCCGACCTGGCCAGCCCTCGCGATGATATTCGCCTATCTGATCGGCACGGTCCTCGTTTACTACCGCGAAGAAAAGCAGCGCGCCTATATTCATAACGCGTTCGACCGGTATCTTTCTCCCGAACTGGTTCGCCGGATTGCCGATGATCCCAGCCAGCTCGAGCTCGGCGGGGAAGAGCGTGAAATGACCGTGATGTTTTGCGATATTCGCAGCTTTTCGCGGATTTCGGAATCGCTGTCGGCCAATGCGATCATCCGCTTCCTGATTGCCTTCCTTACCCCCATGACCGACATTCTGATCGGCCGCCGGGGCACGATCGACAAGTATATCGGTGATGCAATTCTGGCGTTCTGGAACGCGCCGCTCGATGATCCCGATCAATATGAGAATGCGGCGCTCGGAGCGCTGGAAATGGTCGGCAAGCTGGCCGAGCTCAACCGGACCATGCCGCTGCAGGATGCGGAACCCTGGCCGGGCGATGTCAAGATCGGCATCGGGCTGAATGCCGGGCCTTGCTGCGTCGGCAACATGGGATCGCAGCAGCGCCTGTCCTATTCGCTGATTGGCGATACCGTGAATCTGGCGAGCAGGATTGAGGGGCTGACCAAGTATTACGGTGTCGAGATTGCGATCGGCAGTGCGCTCCATGAAAAGATTCCGCATTTTGCCACGGTTCCGCTCGATCTGGTGCGCGTGGTCGGGCGGGATCGCCCCGAAGAAGTCCATGTGCTGCTCGGCGATCAGACGCTGGCCGCAACCGAGAGGTTTCAGGCCTTTGCAAAAGGCCATGCTGAAATGCGCGCCGCCTATATGCAACGTCAGTGGGCGGATGCGGACAGGCTGCGGCTGCACTGGCTTGATGAAGCCCGGCACTTTTCGCTCGGCAAACTCTATTCGATCTACGAGGATCGGATCGCCGCATACCGTGAAAGAGATCCGGGGCCCGATTGGGATCTGGTGTATAGTGCTACCGAAAAATAGTCCCGCCCACGCCCTGAGCGTTTCTGAAGGAGACAGAAAGATCATGCTGTATCGCCAAAGGCTGCTCACATTCGCGGCTGCCCCGCTCCTTGTGCTGGCCCCGCTTGCCGCGCAGGCCCAGACTGCGGAAAACCCGGATGCCGATGCCACTGCGGAACAACTGAATTCCGCAATCGGCAACCAGCAGACCGAGGCTGGCGCGCTCAGCAATGCGCAGCAGCATGTCAAGGACGGCGATATGCTGTCTGCCGCGCGGGTGCTGGAAGGGTTCTTAATCAACGATCCGGAATCGGTTGCTGCGCGGGTCGAATATGCCGCCCTGCTGTGCCAGCTTGATGATCATCAGGCGGCCAAGTTCGAGCTGGCAAAGCTGGCCGCCACAAGGATTGGCGAAACACAGAAGTCCCAGCTCAAAACGGTCTGCGGCGTCACCACTGATGATGTTGAGCTGTGATCTGCTCCCCGTTCAGCTCTGCCCTGTTTTTCCCGATTGGTGGAAAGGAATAGCCTCGTGTTTGTTTCCCTTCATCCGGCCTCGTTCCGGCTTCTCAAAACTGCGGCTGTTGCCATCCCCCTGATTCTCGGGCCTTTGCCGGTCTTGAGTCAGACGGTCGGGGTGAACTCGGCCGTGCGCAACAATGTCCGCGTCAAGCAGGGTGCGGCCGCTCCGGCGGTGCAGGCTCAGATCAAGCAGCCGGTCAAGATGGGCAGTGCCATCACCACGGGCGTGAACAGCGGCCTGCAGGTGACCCTGCTCGATCAGTCCTCGCTCACGCTTGGCCCCAGCGGCAGCCTGACCGTTGATCGCTTCGTCTATAACCCGGCAACGAAAAGCTCTTCAGTGGCCTCTTCGGTGACGAAGGGGGCGTTCCGGTTCATGTCGGGCCGCTCGGGCGGCACCGGGCGCAACAGCATGACAACGCCCGCCGCTTCCATCGGGATCCGCGGAACCATGCTGGAAGGTGCGGTCGGGGCCGAAGCACTTGCTGTTGCCGCGCTGCAGGCGGGCTTGCCCTCAGGGGCGGATGTTGATCCTGCGACCGCCACGGTCATTGTCCTGCGCGGACCGGGGCCCCAGGCCCGCGGAACGGTGCGCCGCGGCCTGATCGATGTGACGGCCGGAGGCCGGACTATCACGCTGAGCCAGCCGGGTAACGCGGTGTTCATTCCGCGTGCCGGTGCCGCGCCTATCCCGTTCCAATTGAACAACCCGGCATTCCAGCAGCTCGACATCGTGCTGCGCACGCAGCCGGCCGCGTTCATTCCCCGGTTCGGTCCGCGAACCCCGACCCCGAATGGGGCCAATCAGGCCAATGGCGGCTCGGGCGGGCAATCCACCGGGACGACGACGGGTGGAAACACGCCGGGGACCGGAACCCGGCTGGTGCGGTCGCTCCCGCGCAGGGGCGGCAGTTTCTTCACCAGCACAGGCGGGATTCTGGGCTCGGTCGCGGTCGTCGGGGCCGGGATCGTTATTGCGGCGCGGAGGGATAGTCCGGGCGGCTGATCACGCCGAACAGGTCGTGCGCATCCGCGTCTTCGACCAGCACTTCGGCGAAATCGCCAGCTTTCAGGCCCTCGGGAACGTTGCGCAGATAGACTGCGCCGTCGATCTCGGGGGCGTCAGCCTCTGACCGGGCGGTCGCGCCGATGTCGCCGTCCTCGTCCGGCTCGCCCACATCGTCAACGATCACCCGCACGGTGCTGCCCACTTTGGCGGCGAGCTTGGCTGCGCTGATGGCTTCGGTTTTCGCCATGATCCGGGCGTACCGCTCTTCCTTGACCTCTTCCGGCACGGGATCGGGGAGATCGTTGGCCGCCGCGCCCGCCACGGGTTCGAACCGGAACGCGCCGACGCGGTCGAGCTGCGCTTCATCGAGCCAGTCGAGCAGGTACTGGAAGTCTGCCTCGGTCTCACCGGGGAAGCCGACGACGAAGCTGGAGCGGACGGTGATATCCGGGCAGATTTCGCGCCATGCTTTCAGGCGTTCGAGCACTTTGGCCTCGTTGGCGGGGCGCTTCATGGCGCGCAGCACGTTGGGGCTGGCGTGCTGGAAGGGGATGTCGAGGTAGGGCGTGAGCAGCCGTTCGGCCATCAGCGGGATGACGGCATCGACGTGGGGGTAGGGATACACATAGTGCAGCCGCACGCACGGTGTGTGGCCATCGGGCGTACGCAGCTGGCCGAGTTCGCGGGCAAGGTCGGTCATGTGGGTGCGGACCTCGCGGCCCTTCCACTGGCGGGTTTCGTGGCGAACGTCGACACCGTAGGCCGAGGTGTCCTGACTGATGACGAGGAGTTCGCGTGTGCCTGCGGCGACGAGCTTTTCGGCTTCGCGCAGCACGGCATCGATGCGGCGGCTGGCGAGTTTGCCGCGCAGGCTGGGGATGATGCAGAAGGCGCAGGCGTGATTGCAGCCCTCGGAAATCTTGAGGTAGCTGTAGTGGCGCGGCGTGAGTTTCACGTCGCCCAGATGCGAATTGGGATCGGCCTGCGGGATCAGGTCCACATAGGGACTGATCGAGGGCGGCGCGGCCTCGTGAACCGCTTCGACCACCGCTTCGTATTGATGCGCGCCCGTGACCGCGAGGACGCTGGGAAAGCGTGCGCGGATGGCTTCCGCTTCGTTGCCCATGCAGCCCGTCACGATCACGCGGCCATTTTCGGCGATGGCTTCACCGATGGCGGCGAGGCTTTCTTCCTTCGCGGAATCGAGGAAGCCGCACGTGTTGACGAGCACGACGTCTGCGCCCGCGTAGTCCGCGCTCATGGCATAGCCATCGGCGCGCAGGCGGGTGAGGATGCGTTCGCTGTCGACCAGTGCCTTGGGGCAGCCGAGGCTGACCATGCCGACTTTGGGGGCGTCCGGGAGGATGATGGGTGTTGTGGCCATGGGCGGGGCGCTTACGCGATATTTGGCCGCGCGTCACGGCACCTTGTGGCGGTTTGCTTTGGGGGCTGCTGGGGCCTAGGTCCGCAGCGGTGCGGCTTGGGAGTGTGCGATGGGTCCGGTGAATTGGTTGGCGGTCTTGGCGGCGGCCTTGGCGGCACTGGCATTCGGTGCGGTGTGGCACGGCGCGGCGGCGCGGCGGCCCGTGCAATTGGTGCTGGCGGGCGCGCTGCTTCTGCTCACCTCCGCGATGATGGGGCATATGTTCGCCCGCGTCGGCGCGGCGACACTGGCGGTGAAGCCGTGGCTCTATTTCATGATGTCGGGCGGGCTTGCCCTGTCGTTCGTGGCGCCTGCGCTGGCGATGGGCGAAGCGCGGGGCGGCGCTTCTGCGGGCAAGGTGCTGCGCGGGGCGGCGTTCTGGATCGCGAGCTATCTGGTGATGGGCACGGTGTTCTGGCTGTTCAAAGCCTGATCGGCAGATAGAGCGTCGGGTTGCGCGGGCTCGTCCCCTTGCGCAGTTCGAAGTGGAGACCGGGGCGCTTGGCCTCGCCGCTCTTGCCGATGCGGGCGATGACCTGCCGCGCCTTTACCTTCTGGCCTTCCTTCACGCGGACTTGCCCGAGATAGGCGTAAGCCGTGACCCAGCCGCCTGCGTGTTCGATCAGGATCAGCTGGCCGAAGCGTTCGGGCTCGGTCCCTGCAAACACGACTTTGCCCGGCGCCGCGGCGTGGACGGTCATCCCGGCGAAGGCGGCAAGATCGAGGCCGTTGTT
>JAIXYF010000064.1 GCA_027490345.1 Novosphingobium sp. | reverse complement strand
GATCGAGCGCAGCGGTTCGCGCTGCCGCTGATGGACAATCTTGTGCCCCGCGCGGCTTGCCCGCGCGGGGCAGCCGCGCCATAGGCCGATCATCACGTCAACCGGTCAACAAGGTCGCGCACTATGTCCATGATCCTGCTCGATGCTGCACTGCGCCGTCTGGTCAAGAACGGCACCCTTACCCTGACGGAAGCATCCGGTCGCCAGCGGGTCTATGGCACGGCCACGCCGGGCTGGCCCGATCTTGGCCTCAAGCTGCACGACGCCCGCGTTCCCGGCGCCATTGCCCGCAATCCCACGCTGGGCATGGCCGAATGCTTCATGGATGGCCGCCTCTCGATCGAGAACGGCGACATCATGGATTTCGTCGGCTTCATCCGCCGCAACAATCCGTGGGAAAAGGGCGGCGATCTCGACAACCTCAATGCGTTCGACAAGCTGCGCGTGGCCATCATGGCCCGGCTCGATCAGCGCAACCAGCGCCTGTCCTCGAAGCGCAATGTGGCGCACCACTATGATCTCGACGACCGGCTCTACGATCTGTTCCTCGATCCCTCGCGCCAGTATTCGTGCGCCTATTGGGACGAAGGCGTCACCACGCTCGAAGAAGCGCAGCTTGCCAAGATGGAGCACATCGCCGCCAAGCTCGATCTGAAGCCCGGCATGCGCGTGCTCGATATCGGCTGCGGCTGGGGCGGCCTTGCCCTCCACCTCCACAAGATTTCCGGCGCCTCGATTCACGGCATTTCGCTGAGCGTCGAGCAGATCGGCTATGCCAAGGCCTGGGCAGAGCGCGAAGGCGTGGCGGACAAGGTCACCTTCAGCCTCACCGACTACCGCGATCAGGCGGGGCCGTTCGATCGCATCGTCTCGGTCGGCATGTTCGAACACGTCGGCGTGCCGAACTACGAGACCTTCTTCCGCAAGTGCCACGATCTCCTCGCCCCCGATGGCGTGATGCTGCTCCACACCATCGGCCGCTCCGGCCCGCCCAACATCACCGACGACTTCACGCGCAAGTATATCTTCCCGGGCGGCTACATCCCCTCCTTGAGCGAAACGATGCGCGGGATCGAACCGTGCAAGCTGATGCTCACCGATTGCGAGATTCTGCGCCGCCATTATGCTCTGACCTTGCGCGAATGGTACAAGCGCTGCGCCGAGCAGGAAGAGACCATCACCCGCATTTATGACGGGCGCTTCTTCCGGATGTGGCAGTTCTATCTAGCGGGCGCCGCCACCGGGTTCGAACACGGCGACCTCGTCAATTTCCAGCTCCAGCTCGTCCGAAACAAGGATGCCCTGCCGCTGACGCGCAACTACATCCACGAGACCGAACTGGGCTACCGCGCACAGCGAAGCGGCCCTGCCTGAACGACCTGCCTGAACGCCCTGCCTCAACGGCTTCCGGTTAAGCATTGGCGTGATCTTCGTCCCCGTTCGGGACCATGCCGGGATCATGCCGCCGCAGCGCGGCCCGCCTGTCACAACTTGAGACAGGCGGGCGCGGTGCGGCGCATCCGCCTTGTTGCAATCGGCCGGGCCTCCGCGCACGTACGGCGGGACTGTTACGCTACGAAAGCCCAGCCCGATGCGCCGTTCTCTCGCTGTTTCCTTCCGGACCGCCCTTCTCGGCGCCACCACAAAGCCCGGCACAACCGAGACGGTGGCGGCCGGCATCGACTACCAGCTCGGCCCAAATGTCACGGATCTGACCGTCACCGGCGGCGAAGGCATTGCGCGGCGCAGTGTGATCACTGGTAATGCGCTGTCCAACACCATCACCGGCAGCCTTGCCGACGAACTGATCCGCGGGCTTGGCGGCAACGACACGCTGGTTGGCGGCGGGGGCCGGGATCGGCTCTATGGCGGCCAGGGCAATGATACGATCGTCGGCGGGGATAAGGCAGACCGGCTGTTCGGGGGCGACGGCAACGATGTTCTTGTTGGCGGGGCTGGCAGTGATTTGCTCAGCGGCGGCGCAGGCAACGATGTGCTGGCGGGCGGCGCGGGCCGCAACACGCTGATCGGCGGCGCGGGCGATGATGTGTTCTCCTCCAGCGGCCCCGCGCGCGTGACCGGCGGCACCGGCATCGATCACTTCCAGAACGGCACCACCGGCGGCTGGCGCTTCATCTACACATCGGCGGCGGATTCGGCGCCCGGTGCCTCTGATGTCTTTCACAATTTCCGCGCCTACGATGCCGCGAACCCGCGCGCGCACGATGTGATCGATCTCTCGGCCATGGATGCCGATACGACGCAGGCCGGCCTCCAGCGTTTCACGCTCGCAGGCGGCCCCTCGGGCAAGGCGGGCGAGCTGTGGCTCGTTCGCGGCGGCATCGGCGGGGATGCAGGTTACTCCGAGTTCAGCTGGATCATGGGTGACGTTGACGGCGACGGCGAAGCTGATCTGGAAATCCGTCTTCCCACGATCATCACCGAGGAAAACCTGTTCCTCTGATCGGCCAGCCCGCACCGGACAGGCTCTAACCGCCAGCACAGCGGTTGCACCGCGGCGCCTGCCCTGCTAGCCGCCGCGCCATTCTGCACCTGTTCACGGGAACCTGGCCGCCATGTCCGATAGCAACCGCTCCGATATCAAGCGCGTCGTCCTCGCCTACTCCGGCGGTCTCGATACCAGCGTCATCCTGAAGTGGCTGCAGGTGACCTACGGCTGCGAAGTCGTCACCTTCACCGCCGATCTCGGGCAGGGTGAGGAATTGGCCCCCGCCCGCGCCAAGGCCGAGCTGATGGGCGTGAAGCCCGAACACATTTACATCGACGACTTGCGCGAAGAATTCGTGCGCGATTTCGTGTTCCCGATGATGCGCGCCAATGCCCGCTATGAAGGCGATTACCTGCTCGGCACTTCGATCGCGCGTCCGCTCATTTCCAAGCGCCTGATCGAGATTGCCCGCGAAACCGGCGCGGATGCCGTGGCCCATGGCGCCACCGGCAAGGGCAACGATCAGGT
>JAIXYF010000403.1 GCA_027490345.1 Novosphingobium sp. | reverse complement strand
GTGGTCGAGACGATGCAGGCCGAGATCAAGGAACTCGCCGCCGTGAAGTCGCCGGCAGAATTCTTCGAAAAGCAGAACGCGATGATGCGCAAGCAATTCGATGCCGCGATGGCCGCGACTTCGAAGAACAGCGAAGCGATGCTCAAGCTCGCCAGCGAAGCGTTCCAGCCGATCTCGAACCGCGTCAGCCTCGCGGTCGAAAAGATCAAGCACGCCGCCTGATCGGCCAGGTTCGCCTGCGCTGCGGCGCCAAGCGAATCAGCAAAATGAAGCGGGCCGGACGGGAATTCCTGTCCGGCCCGTTTCGTATCTGCCTCACTGGGCACAGCAAGGAGCCTAGACTTTGAGGCCAAGTGTGCCCCCCCTCTTGTACGCAGCGCCCGGCGATGCGATATTGCGGCTACGCCATGACGATGACAGCTAACCACGGCGGCCCCAAAGGCCCTGCTGCTTTCAGTGCCGCATTCGCGGTGCCCGAAGGTGTGCGCGCGGCTGACGAGCCGGATGGCCCCGGTGGCGGCGGCAATGATGGCGATGATCAGATCGGCATTGCCACCAAGACCCGCACCCGGCCCAAGAAGCCCAGCATGTTCAAGGTGCTGATGCTCAACGACGATTATACCCCGATGGAATTCGTCGTGATGGTGCTGAAGCGCTTTTTCGACATGGACCTCGAACAGGCCACGCGGGTGATGCTGCATGTCCACCAGAAGGGCGTCGGCGTCTGCGGGATCTTCCCTTACGAGATCGCAGAAACCAAGGTGAACCAGGTGATGGACTTCGCGCGCCAGAACCAGCATCCGCTGCAGTGCACGCTCGAAAAGGCGTGATTCGCGCCTGAGCGGCCGCCAAGGGCGACGGGCCGCCGGAACCGACCGGCATTTTCGCCTTCCGCCCGCCTCTGAACCGGGCTAACCGGGTGCCCCTCAACCCGCCGGAACCAGCGAGCCGCCCCGCCCTTGCCTTTTCTGACCGCCACTGATCGATACATTGCGCGGCTTGTGTTCGTGCCGATGTGTGCGGTGTTCGTGATCGCGGCCTCGCTGCTTGTGCTCGACAAGATGCTCAAGCTGTTCGATTTCGTCGCGACCGAAGGCGGGCCGGTCAGCATCGTGTTCAAGATGCTGGCCAATCTCCTGCCCGAATACGCCAGCCTCGCGATTCCGCTCGGGCTGATGCTGGGCATCCTGCTGGCATTCCGCCGCCTTGCTACCTCGTCCGAGCTCGATGTGATGCGCGCGGTCGGCCTGTCCTACACCCGCCTGCTGCGCGTGCCGTATCTGTTAACTGTGGTGCTGGCTGCGCTCAATCTGCTGATCGTCGGCTATCTTCAGCCGCTTTCGCGCTACTATTACGAACAGCTCCAGTTCGATCTGCGCTCGGGTGCGCTGGGCGCCTCGATCAAGGTGGGCGAATTCAACACGCTGCAGGACCGCACCGCACTGCGCGTCGATTCGAGCCGCGATGAAGGCCGGGACTTGCGCGGCATTTTTGCGCGGATCGCCAGCAAGGACGGGCAAGTGCTGGTCATCTCCGCGCGCGAGGGGCAGTTCTTTGCCAACAAGGAAAACCCCGATACGGTGATCCTGCGCTTGTCTGAAGGCCAGATCGTGCAGGACGGGCCGGGCATCCATTCGCCGCGTGTGCTGACCTTCGCCACGCATGACCTGCCGATCGACCTGCCCAAGATCGAACAGTTCCGCCGCCGCGGCGAGCGGGACCGGGAATACTTCCTGCCCGAGTTGCTGCGCATCGGCTGGAGCAAGGATTCCAGCGAAGCCGCCCGCATTCAAAGTATTGCCAGCCTCAACTACCGGCTGGTCGAAGTGGCGATGATGTTTCTGCTGCCGTTGCTCGCCGTGGCGCTGGCAGTGCCGCCCAAGCGCTCCAGTTCGGCGCTGGGCGTGTTCGTCTCGATCGTGATGGTCGTGGCGTATCACAAGGTCAACGAATATGGGCAGGACGTATCCAGCCTCGGCCGCGTCGATCCCACACTGGCGCTGTGGGGGCCGTTCGTGCTGTTCGCCGCGCTGATCGTGGCGATGTACTGGCGGCTGGCCTATGTGCCCGGCGGCCAGCCCATCGGCGCGCTGGAAACCGGCTTTGCCAAAGTTTCGCGGCAGGTGATGAAGCTGTTTGCCAAGCGGCAACCGCGCGCAGCCCAAGCTTCGGGAGCAGCCGATGCAGCTTGATTTCTTCCCCTCGCGCACGATCACGCTGTATATCGGCCGCATGTTCGCGATGCGGATCGTGGCCGTACTGCTGATGCTCGTTCTCGTGCTGCAGATGCTCGATCTGCTCAGCGAAAGCGGCCGCATCCTTGCCGCGCCCGGCAACGGGCAGAGCCAGCTGCTGACCTATGCCACCTTGCGCATTCCGCAGCTGATCAGCCGCTTCCTGCCCTATTCGGTGCTGCTCGCCACGATCATCACGCTGATGACGCTGAACCAGAACAGCGAGGTTATCGCGCTCAAGGCGGCCGGGCTTTCCGCGCATCAGGTGCTGGCGCCGCTGTTTCTGGTCGCGGCAGTCACGTCGCTGGTGACTTTCGCGTTCAATGAGCGGGTGGTCGTGCGCTCCACCGCCACGCTCAAGGCATGGCAGGCGGTCGATTACGGCCCGATCCCCCGGGACAGCGCGGTGAAGACTAACGTCTGGCTGCAGGATGGCGGCAACCTGCTTTTCGCGCGTTCGGTGGAAGGGCAGGGCACGGCAACGCGCATGGCCGATGTCAGCTGGTATCGCCGCGACGGTGCCGGCATGGTGACCGAGATCGTGCGCGCGCCGGGGGCGACATATGCCAAGCCCGGCTGGCATTTCACCCAGCCGAGCGGCTTTGATGTGCAAAGCGCGCGCCGCATTGCCTATCCGGCGGGCCAGGTCTTTGCGCGCAGCGTCGATCCGGCGCAGGTGGTGATCCGCCGGGCCGATGCCGATGGCGAATCGATCACCCAGCTTTCGGGCTCCATCGCGGCGATCCGCAGCGCGGGCTATCGCACCAGCGAGCTGGAGGGCAAATGGTGGCACAAGTTGTCCGGCCCGCTGTCTGCGCTGCTCATGCCGCTGCTCGGCGCGGTTGCAGCGTTCGGTCTGGCGCGTTCGGGCATGCTGTTCGTGCGCGCGGTGATCGGCATGGCGCTGGGCTTTGCCTATTTCGTGGTCGACAATGCCGCGCTCGCGATGGGCAACTTCGGCGGCTATCCGCCGCTCCTGGCCGCCTGGGCACCCTTCTTCCTGTTCCTGCTGATCGGCGAGACGGTGCTGGTCAGGACAGAAGAGTAGCGCCGCCCGCATCGCCCGCCCGCAGCGGCAGCCGCAGCGCACGGACGCCTTGCGCATCGGCTGGCGGCAGCCGCCCGGCGCGGATGTTCACCTGGATCGAAGGCAGCAGCAGGCGCGGCGGCGCCAGCGTGGCATCGCGGGACTGGCGCAGCGCAACAAAGGCCGCCTCGTCGATCCCGTCGTGCGCGTGAACGTTGGCGCGGCGCTGCTCGGCCACAGTCGTCTCCCACGCCCAAGCATCCCGCCCGGGCGCCTTGTAATCGTGGCACAGGAACAGGCGTGTGGTATCGGGCAGAGCCAGCAGACGGCGGATGGAACCATAGAGCGCGTGCGCATCACCGCCGGGAAAATCAGCGCGCGCGGTGCCGTAGTCGGGCATGAACAGCGTATCCCCGACGAACACCGCGTCGCCGATCCGGTAGCTGACGCAAGCGGGCGTATGGCCGGGGGTGTGCAGCACATCGATCACCAGTGTGCCCAGCGCGATCTGATCGCCGTCTTCGAGCAAGCGGTCGAAATCCGCACCACCGGGGGCCAGATCGTCTGCGCCGAACATGGGCGCAAACACGTCCTGCACCGCCGTGATAAGCGCGCCGATACCGATCCACGCGCCGGTCCTTGCGGCGATCACTTTGGCCGCGCTCAGATGATCGGCGTGGGCATGGGTTTCCAGCACCATTGCGATGCGCCAGCCCTTGCGCTCCGCCGCCTGAAGCACCGCTTCGGCTTGCATTGTGCCGATCCGGGCCGAGGCGGAATCGAAATCGAGGACCGGATCGATCACCGCGGCCACCCCGGTCTGCAGATCGGCGACGAGATAGGTCACGGAATTGGTGGTTTCGTCGAAAAACGAGAGAATCTCGGGATTTGCAGTCATGGCCTAAGTCCTTTCGCCGCCTCTTATATTAGATGTTGCTAAATTAGCAAGTCCTGATATAAGAGCGCCATGATGGTCCATCCGCCGCTCGATATCGCCACATTCGAAGCCAACGCCGCCATGGTGGCAGCCGTTCTGCGCAAGCTGGCCAACCCGCACCGTCTGATGGTGCTGTGTTCGCTGGCTGAGC
>JAIXYF010000272.1 GCA_027490345.1 Novosphingobium sp. | reverse complement strand
TTCGGTTCGGCGGGGAAGAAGCTGCGGATCACGCCGCCCATGATCGTGGCGACCATCAGTTGCGGCACGACAATGAACACGTTGAACACGCCGATATAGATGCCGAACTTGTGGGGCGGCAGCACACGGGTGAGGATGACGTAAGGCATCGCGAGGATCGAGGCCCAGGCGATCCCGATGAACACCATTGGTAGCAGCAGCAGCCACGGATCGCGCAGCACGAGGATCAGCAGGAACCCTGCCGCGCCGCCCAGCAAGCAAACCATGTGCGTGCGCGCATTGCCGATCCGCTTGGCGAGCACCGGCAGCAGGAAAGCCGCCAGCGCCGCAACGCCGTTGTAGAAGCCAAACATCACGCCGACCCAATCCGCGCCCGCATTGTAGGCAGCGCCGGTCGTGTCTGCCGCGCCGAAGACGTACTGGGTGACAACCGGTGTCGTGTAGATCCACAGGATGAACAGCGCGGTCCACGTGAAGAACTGGGCCAGCGCCAATTGCCGCATCTGTGCGGGCATCTGCGCCAGATCGCTCATGATTTCAGCAAGCGCGCCCTTTGCCCGGAGCGCGCGCAGAAGGATTTGCGCGAGGCCGAACGCCACAAGTCCGCCGCCCAGCACAGTGAGTTGCTTGTCGAGCCCCATCTGCGCCACCAAAGCCAGCAGCCCTGCGCCCAGTGCAAGCCAGAACGGCCCTCGCGGCGAATAGACCAGCGGCTGCGCTGCGGCAGCTTCCGGCTGGCTGGCGCCGAACGCAGCCATTTCCTCGGGGCTGTATTCGCGCACGGTGAAGGCGGTCCATGCCACCGCCAGCACCATCGCCGCCGCGCCGATAAAGAAGCTGAGCCGCACCGAATCCGGCACCACACCCTCTGGCGCGGTGTTCGCTATGCCCAGATGCGTGAATAGCGCGGGCAGCAGACTGCCGATCACCGCGCCCGAACCGATGAACCAGGTTTGCAAGGCAAAGCCCTTGGCGCGCTGGTCGTCCGGCGTCATGTCGCCCACGAAAGCGCGGAACGGCTCCATCGCGATGTTGAGCGAAGCATCGAGCAGCCACAGGAAGCCCGCCGCTAGCAGCAGCACGCCCGCCTGCGGCAGGCCCAGCAGCGCCAGCGCCGAAAGCACCGCGCCCGCCACGAAATAGGGGCGCCGCCGCCCGAAGCGGCCCCATGTCCTGTCTGAATAGTGGCCGATTAGCGGCTGCACGATGAGGCCGGTCACTGGCCCCGCGATCCACAGAAACGCCAGATCATCGACGCTGCTGCCGAGCGACTGGAAGATGCGGCTCATGTTCGCGTTTTGCAGCGCGAAGGCCAGCTGGATGCCGAAGAAGCCGAAACTCACGTTCCAAAGCCCCCGAAAGGACTGCTGCGGTTTCTGGCGAATGGTCACGCGCGTTCTGGCTCCCCTCGGCGCCTCGCTTGGGGCCACCGCGACTTGTTCTGCTGCGGCAAGCCTAGGCGAGGCGGTGCGCCGAGGCAGCAATGCATACGAATGTCATGATCATGCCTGACCGGCCTCCGGCCTGCACGAGCATCACCCGCCGGTGCTGGCGCGCACGATTAGGCGGGTGGGAAGGAACGGCGAGGGCGGGGCCTTGTCCTCCACTTGTGCCATCACGGTTTCGACCAGCGCGCCCCCGGCATGGCGGATGTCCTGCATGACCGTCGTGAGCGGCGGCGAGGTTAGGCTGGCGGCAGGAATATCATCAAAGCCGACCACCGCGACGTCGCCGGGAATGCTCAACCCGGCCTCGCCCAGCGCGCGCATCGCGCCGATGGCAATAAGGTCGCTGGCAGCGAAGATCGCGTCGAACGGCTTGCCGCCCGCGAGCAGCTTGCGCGCGGCCTGATAGCCCAGCTCTTCAGATGATATGGCGGGGACAACCAGCTCCGGGTCGTGTGTCATGCCCGCCGTTTCCACCGCACGGACGAGCCCTTCGTAACGGTTCTTGAACTCGGGATAGTGGCTGTCTGCCTGGCCGAGGAAAGCGATGCTGCGCCGCCCGCGCGCCAGCAGGTGTTCGCCTGCAAGGCGGCCCGCGCCGAAATTGTCGGACCCCACAGTTGCGCCGATGGTATCAGCTTCAACCGCGCCCCAGCGCACGAAATGCGCGCCGGACCGCACCAGTTGGCGCAGGCGGCTTTCATAGAGCGTGTAATCGCCATAACCCAGCAGGATCAGGCCATCGGCCCGGTGACTGTCCTGATAGCGCTTGTGCCAATCATCATCGAGGCGCTGGAACGAGATCAGCAGATCGAGACCGCGCGCGGCGCAGTGCCGCGTGATCGAACCGAGCATGGCGAGGAAGAACGGATTGATGCCGGATTCGTCTGGCGTCGGATCTTCGAAGAACAGCAGAGCCAATGTGTTGGAGCGCTGCGAACGCAGTGAGGAAGCATTCTTGTCGACCGTGTAGCCAAGTTGGCGGGCGATGCCCTCGATCTTCTGGCGCGTGGCTAGGCTGACCGATTTGCTGCCGCGCAGCGCCCGGCTTACCGTGGGCTGCGAGACACCGGCCAGATAGGCGATATCGAAACTGGTTGGCTTGCTGGACGGCCTGCGGCCCATCGCCTCTATCCTCCCGCGCCGCCCGGGTTCTGTGCCCCGGATCAGACTGCCTGAGCATACTACGCATGGAAATGCATGGAAGCAATTGCCCTGCAGGACTCGGCGGCAGGTCGGTCGAATGCGGAGCCAAGGCGCAGCAACAGGGTGCTGGAAACCTTTGTTAAGTCTGCGGAATCGTGATGGTATACGTATGCTATCTTCGTTCCCTGCCGCGCCGCGCCTACCCAGCATCCCGTATTGGACCGGCAGACAAGCGGGTCCCGACATGATTGAGGCCGCCATCCGGCCACCTGGGGGAGATTTTGTTTCCATGGCACAGCACACCATTCCTGCGATCCGTCGCGCCAGCTTCTGGGGCAGCTCGGCGATTGCGCTGACCGCAGCGGCGCTGGCAGCACCTGCCAGCGCGCAGGAAGCGCCGCAGCAGGCCGCGGCCGAAGCGCCCGCTGCGGATGATGGCGCGATCATCGTCACGGGCTACCGCGCTTCGCTCAATGCGTCCGCCTCGATCAAGCGCGGTGCGCCGACCATCGTCGAGGCACTTTCGGCCGAAGATATCGGCAAGCTGCCCGACGTCTCCATCGCGGACTCGCTGGCCCGCCTGCCCGGCGTCACGTCGCAGCGCCTCGAAGGCCGCGACCAGCGCCTTTCGATCCGCGGCCTTGGCCCGGACTTTGGCACCACGCTGCTGAACGGGCGTGAGCAGGTGACGGTGGGTGACAACCGCGGCGTGGAGTACGACCAGTATCCGGCGGAATTCTTCAAGAACGTCGTCGTCTACAAGGCGCCGACGCCCTCGCTGGTGGCCGCTGGCATCGCCGGCACCGTCGATCTGCGCATGCTGCGCCCGCTGACACAGAAGGACCGCATCGTCTCGGTGCAACTGCGCGGGCAGATGAACGGGATGAACAAGCTCAACCCCGATGCCACGCGCTATGGCTACCGCGCTTCGGCGGCTTATGTGAACAAGTTTGCGGATGACACCTTTGGCATCGCCATCGGCGTTTCCGCCACTGACGCGCCCTCGCAGAACGAGCGCTACAACGCCTGGGGCTTCCCCAACGAAGGCTCGGCTGGCGGCAACCTGTTCCTTGGCGGGGCCAAGCCCTATGTCCAGTCGAACAAGTTGCAACGCTATGGCGCGGTGGCCACGCTGGAATATCAGCCGAGCGACAC
This sequence comes from Novosphingobium sp., assembly GCA_027490345.1. Taxonomy (GTDB): domain Bacteria; phylum Pseudomonadota; class Alphaproteobacteria; order Sphingomonadales; family Sphingomonadaceae; genus Novosphingobium. The sequence continues at coordinate 1,036 of JAIXYF010000272.1, read as the reverse complement.
CTTCCATTCGACCCTCGACGTGCTCTATTCGCACTTCAAGGAAACCCAGATCCTGCGCGGCATCGAGTTCCCGATCGCCCCGGCCTGGGGTTCGGGCGCGACCGTGCAGCCCGGCTTCAAGGTCGAGAACGGCCTCGTGACCGACGCCACGCTCACCGGCATTCGCGCCGTGCAGCGCAACGATCGCAATCGCCGCGAGGCCGACAACTTCTCGGTGGGCTGGAACAACCAGATCAAGCTGAACGACAAGCTCAACCTGACGCTTGATGCCGCCTACAGCACGGCCAAGCGCACCGACGACCTGCTCGAAACCTACACCGGCACCGGCTACGGCGCGACCGGGCCTTCGGACACGATCCGGGTCACCGCCAACCCGAACGGCACCTTCGATATCGTGCCCACGCTTGATTATGCCGATGCCAGCAAGTTCGGCCTGACCGATCCGCGCGGCTGGGGCTATAACGGCACCAAGGCTGTCGTACAGGCGGGCTTCCTCAATCGCCCGAAGTTCAAGGACGACCTGCTCTCGCTGCGCGCCGATCTCGATGGCCAGATCGATGGCGCAGGCCCGCTGGCGGGCTGGCAGGTGGGCGGCAACTACAGCCGCCGCAAGAAGACCTCTGCCTTCACCTCGTTCTTCCTGTGCCCCAAGGGTGCGGGCACGGCCTGCTCGGTCGATAGCGGCACGCCGCAGTTCGCCCCCATCCCCGATGCCGCCGTCGTCGGCTCGGTGCCGCTCGCCTATCTTGGCGTGCCCCGGATGCTGGCGCTCGATCCGGTCTATCTCGTCAACAACTCACTGGCCTCGGTGTTTGACAACCGCCCGGTCTCGCTGGTGCGCGATAACACCATCACCGAGAAGGTGTGGACGGCCTATGCCATGCTTAAGCTGGACGGCGATGTAGGCGGCAAGAAGCTGACCGGCTCGATAGGCGTTCAGGCGGTGCACACGGACCAGAGCTCGACCGGTTCGATCTCGAACTTCGATAGCGCCACCGGCACCGTGCTGGTCGTGCCCGCCGCGGGCGGTGACAAG
>JAIXYF010000103.1 GCA_027490345.1 Novosphingobium sp. | reverse complement strand
CTTGACGTCAGCCCAGGTCGGCGGGCCACCATTGGGACCAGCCAGCAGCCAGCCTGTGGCAACGGGCTTGCCGTCCACCATCTTGTATTCACGCAGAAACACCTGGTGCGACTCGTGCGACGCATAGGCCTGATTGAGGTCGATCCAGGGGGTGGTATAGTTCGACGCCTCGCGCACATCGTCGGCGGTGCCAACGATGCCGTCTGCACCCGGCAGATTGGTCGCACGGGTCATGACCATGAAGTTGGTCGGGCTGCCCGGAACATAAAGCGGATCTTCCGGCTGCAGCGGAATGAACACCGTGCCGCTACCGCCCTTTTCAATGCTTGTCAGGCCGTGGTCAAAGAACTGGCCGAAAATGGTCATGAAGCCGTTGAGCGGCGCCGTGCTGCCAAGGTCGGTCATGACATTGGGGATGATGAGGTTGCCATCCTGCATCTCGACACCCGCAAGCAGAAGCTCAGCGGTTGCCTCTGCCGTAGCGGCAACGCGCACCGCATCTGCGGCATCTCGGGCTGCAGCGGCTTCTGCGCGCGCATCAAACTCGGCTCCGCTGGTGGGCGCGCCCGCAGCCTGCAGAGCCGCATCAGCCACGAAGAGTGCCTTGTCAGCGGCCACTGAAGCATTGATCGCGATCCGCGCCGCGTCGGCCTTTGCCATTACGCTATCGTAGAGCGCGCCGGAGGTGACCCCGACGTTGTTCAGGGCCGTCATCACCGCGATGGGGTTGGTCAGCGACTGATCAGCCACCAGGTTCGAGATGATGCGCGGCTGGCTGTCATAGACCGAGCCCGAAAGGTTCTGATAGCTGGTCGGAGCGCCGGTGCGCGGGTTGGGCTCCGCCGGGTTCCACACAGGGGTTGTCTGGCGCGGCATCGGTTGATCCGAAGCGCCAGCCGTGGTGTTCACAAGATTGTTGAACTGGCCCGACACGGTGCGCAGACCAAACGGCGTCAAGGCATTCAGCGGACTGCCGAGGTGATCGACCAGCTGGCCGGTCGCAGTGTGGTTCTCGGCGATCTTGATCTGCTTCATGATGTGAACAAGATCGTTCATATTCAGCTTCAGCATGACAAATTCCTCATTATGGGAAAAAAATAATTTTGCCGGCTGAAGGCGCCGACAATAATAATGATTAAAAAACTACGTGATTTCGTAAAAAAATCTTGGCTTTATATAAATCTGCCAATTCAATTTTATCGACCGATGCAAATGCTCGGCCTATGCGATTAACCATAATCATTTGCTTAAAGCTTCCCGCAGGCCGCCATTTACAGAACGGCTCGGAAGGCTTGATAACTGGATATCTCTCAGAAAATGCCACGCCTCGCATCCTCCACTTGAAGGATCGATCCCAACTTAAGCGATTAATTGTTGTCCTAATTTGGGAAAATTGGCGAAATTTCTGCACTTTGGTGTAGCACCTTGGTGCTCTTTCTCGTTTTTTTCTGAATGGTTTCAAAATATGAAAATGAGTTTCTGATAACCATCGCGCCAATTTTGTTAACTATATCTATTTGGCATAACTTTTTCAGGCACGATGGTACGGCGTACAGAGATACTGCGTCGTTTTCTTGCAGGTGATGAACTCGCCGCAGCGGCATTGAATGCGAGGACCGCTTGGGAGCACAGGCCACCCCAGCGCCCTTATGAAATCCACACATCCCGTTCGTAGCGATCGCGATAATGCTGCAGACGGGTCACGCGCAGGCCGAGCATGCCCGCACGATCAATCGCTCGCTGCCAGGACGCAAACTCTTCCAGTGTAAGGTCGTAGCGTGCACAAGCCTCTTCGATCGTCAGCAAACCACCGTTGACCGCGGCCACGACTTCGGCTTTGCGGCGAATGACCCACCGGCTTAGCGAGGGCGGCGGCAGACATTCCAGGGTCAGCGGTTCCCCAAGGGGGCCAATCACCTGTACCGGCTTGATTTTTTGGAATTCAATCATGTCGTTTCTCACCTGCTCAACGCTGCCGGGCAGCAGTTGGCGCTGCAGCCGCACACGGGCAGCATCGCAGCAGCTTCTCAAGTTGGGGCTGGTTCGCTGAACCCAACGAGGGGTGGCAGCTTTGCCCCTCCCCTCGCGCATCCACTCAAACGCACATCATCCCATCACCAGCTCCAGCCGACTTAGGATCGAGACCAATTCGGATTGACGCGAAGTTCTGGTTTTGGAGAAAATGCTGCTTAACTGATCCCGGACAGTGGAAATGCGCACCCCGGCTTGTTCTGCAGCATCATTTACCGAAAGACCGTTATGCAGACAGATGGCAACCCTGGCCTCGGCAAGAGTTAATCCGAAAAGGTCTCTCAGAAGCACCGGCTCAAATGAGCGAACTGTGCGAAGATTGATGGAGATTATTGCGATTATCGATGCACCTTTTCCTTTAGATAACATCTTGAATTTTAGGAAATTTTGAAAGTCTCCATCTTTGAATACAGATATAATCTGCTCATTGGTGTTTTCTTTGGAATTATCGCATGATTGTTTATCAACAAATTCTTTAAATCTATCGCCGTGATGAGATCTCTTGAAGAAATATCGTTCGCCATTTCGGCCGATAACGTCTTCAAAAAATTGATCGGTTGTATCCGGCAGAATCTGACGCAAGCCCTCGTCGGTGATGATCGTGGGGGAAGAAAAGATCTTTCTCACATCTTCCAAGTGCAAAGATTTTTCTGCATCGCGAACGCTAAGGGAAACGGACTGATACTCTCCACTTGACGAGAAGTTATGATCAGCAAACCGCATATTCGCCATCCGACTCATCATGAAAAACCTGCCCTATGTTGGCGGCGCTATGGCTATTTGGATTAACGCATGCCTTGAAACATGTGACAGTTAGATAAGAGCCATCCATAAAGAGCGCGGAAACCGTCTGCTTAAGTGTTTTCAATTTTGCGCATTTTGATTCGATTGCGCCAACAACGTGGCGGTTGGCTGTCATGCCCAAGAGGCCGTCTCACATTTCCCACATTTGGCTCCAGACTTGATAGAGACCTGCCTACCCGACGGATGAACGGGTGATACCCACGAGCTGCCTGAAACAGCCGGCCATGGCTACGCTTAGGCAAGCGCGTGTGGGAGGGGGCGACATGGGACGCCTGCATGCTTGGAGGCGATCGATGTCGGGCCCCGAAGCTTGCAGGGCGGATCAAGGATCGCGCGAGGGATAGATGACGTTCGGGACTTGAACGCGAAATCCCGGTAGCATTCCATGCCAAACCGCATACATCATGGCCTGCGCCGCTTCACCCCAAGAGCTCGGCTGCACAGGCCAGTGCTTACCCAAAACTCGCGCGCGAAAAAAACGCCCGAATCTACAAATAACTATCAGCAAACTCAGCTGTGATTTGAGAAATTTACATGCCCTAGTTGACGCATTTTTTCAAATTTGGCCTGAGATTAGGAAATTCTTGATATTTTATTTCGACGATGAAGAGCGAAAAAATATCACATCTTGTTTTCCGTGGCCGACTTTAGAGTCGAATCGGAATATTCCATGTTTTTCGAAATGGAATTTCCCACTGCTGTGAGTGAGGTCATAATTGCAACCGCAATAAGCGATGCAACAAGGCCATACTCGATAGCTGTAGCACCATCCTGATCTTTGATGATCTTATGAAAAATTTTCATTTCAAATCCCCCGATCAGCGCGCCGTTTTAGCCACCCATGCTTGCGCTTTGGCACGCTGCTTTATTATAAGAACAAGCACCAACAGCGAGATATCCAAGACTGCCTGAACAAGGTCTAACCAGATACGTAAGGAGTGCCGAATCGAACGAATCGTTCAAGGGGCCCGGCCGGTCGGGAGCGCCGGATCAATGCAGATCTTGCATGGCAAATGAGGCGCTGCGGATCGGCTTGAAGTATCCTGAATGCATGGATCTTGAGGGCAAGTTCGAGACCGAGTGCGCGTAGCGCTTCAAGATCTTCGCGAAGGTCCGCTTCCCTGACCATGCTTGCAGCAAGCAGATTGAGAATGCTTCGCCAGCCGCCAACCTACGCGGCGCTCAGGCATCGCCAGCAATGCGCTCGCCCTAACTGAGCCCTTTTTCAATAAATCTGCCCGCCTCTCTTGCCGATCAAATGGGAGAACGGTCGCTATCCCGGGGACTG
>JAIXYF010000002.1 GCA_027490345.1 Novosphingobium sp. | reverse complement strand
ATTTCGGCGCCGCTGCGCGCGGCTCGGCGCTGCTTCCGCCATAACTGGGAAGCGGCTGCTGGCCAAATGCGGCGGCATTGCGTCCTGCCGCGCCCGGTGCGGCCTGTGCGGTCTTCAGAGCCTCGATCCGCCCCGCCTCGAACGCCTTTTCCAGCGTGATCGGATCGGCCACGTCCGCTGCCGCCGGGGTCCAGCTGCGCGGATGCGGCGCGGCCACCGGCTCGCCCCCGGCATAGACCGAACCAAACGCCGCAGGCCGCCCTGCCGCCCCGCTCCAGCGATAGAACCGGTGCGCGCCGATCGTGCCGATAAAGCTCAGGCTGTCCGCCCAATAGGGGTGCACCGCGCTGGTGTGATAATGCGTCGCCAGCCCCACGGGCGCATAGACATGGCCCGCCAGCGCTTCGGCGGCCACGCGCCGCGCCCGCTCCCAGAACACGGCCATCGGCTTCCTCGCCAGCGATCCGTCGCAAGCAAAGCTGAACTGGCACGAGGGGCGCTCCGATCCTTGATAGACCACGCCGCACACCGTGTTGGGCCAAGCGGGATGGGCCACGCGGTTGAGCACCACTTGCGCCACCGCGCGCTGCCCGGCATCCGGCTCACTTGCTGCTTCGTAATAAATCGCCGTAGTCAGGCATTGCAGCGCCCGGCCCTGATCCAGGCTGGTGCCGCGTGCGAAGATCGGCCGCGCCGCCGGGCCAGTGCCAATAATGGCGGCGCCGTCGTCGCCATGGATCTGCGCCATCTGCGCATCCCACGCGCTGCGCGCCGCATCGGGCGCGATCATGCCGCTATCTTCGCTCGCCAGATAATAGAACGCCGATCCGGGAAAACTGTCGCCCGCCCGCTCGAACGGCTGCAGCCCATCACGCGCCACAGCCCGCGGCACTCCGGGTGCAATCCAGCCGGGCCCCGCCAGCCAAAGCGCCAAGCCCATAACGGCCACACCTGCGATGCCGGCCCAGCGCTTGAGGCTGGCCTTGCGCAGGCGCGAAGGGATTGGGGTAGGGATGGGCGTGTCGACCTTGGCTGCAACCGGCTGAGCCACCGGCGCAGGCGTCATCGCCCGCCGAGGCGCAAGGGCCTCTGGCGGCAACTTCACGGGCCGGTAGTCAATGATCAGCGGCATGGGTCGGCGGGACTCGCTTGGCGGCTCACTCGCGCTAGACCCTCTCTCAAGGCCCCGCACCCCGCCATTTCACCCCGTCCCGCTAAGACACACCCCCCTGCCATCCGGTTAACGCCAGATCGGCTGCACTTCCTTCTTCCCGCTCCATTTTTGCGAAGCACAAATGGAGAGCTGGCCTGCCGCAGGCAGGTCGAAGGGATTCTGTCCCTTCTCCACTCTTGCCCCAAAGTGCAGGTCTCGCTACCATGCCCCTTGACGCCACCGGTGCCCGCGAAAGCGAGCTAAGAGGGAATCCGGAAGTAGAACCCGGAGCTGCCCCCGCAACTGTGTCCGGATAGCACTCTGCCCATATGCCACTGGCCGCAAGGCTGGGAAGGCGGGCAGGGGGCAATGACCCGGGCGAGCCAGGAAACCTGCCGGTGTGTGGTCGTTCCGCGGCCGGGCGGGGTGTACCGGGCGTATGCGTGACAGTGCGTGCCTTATGGCCCCGCGCACTCTCCCGCCATGGACGGCAACGTCCATGGGCCGGGAGGAAAACCGAATGAAAAATCTGTATCTTGCAGCCATGGCTTCTTGCGCCTCGGTCACCCCGGCGCTCGCCCAAGGCGCCGATAATGTCATGTTTGCCGATCTTCGTGTCGACCCTGCCCAGATCACCGTTATCGCCACCGGCAGCCCGCAGCCAATTGACCAGACCGGCCAGCCGATCACCGTCCTCACCGCCGCCGATCTTGACCGTCTGCAAGGCCCGGATATCACCCGCGCACTCGAACAAGTGCCCGGCCTCACGCTCAGCCGCAATGGCGGGCCCGGCGCGTTCACCGGCGTGCGCCTGCGCGGCTCGGATTCCGAACAAGTCCTCGTCCTCGTCGATGGAGTGCGCGTCGAAGATGTTGCCGCTCCCGGCGCAGGCTTCGATTTCGGCACGCTGACCACCGGCGGCATCGAACGGATCGACGTGCTGCGCGGCTCGAACTCGGTCACCTGGGGCAGCGCGGCACTCGGCGGCGTGATCGCAATCCAGTCGCGCGAACTCAGCGGCATCGAAGCCAGCGCCGAAGGCGGCAGCCGCGGCAGCTTTGCCGGGGAAGCAGCCGCCGGTCTGGCCAAGGACGCCTACGCGCTCTCGCTCACTGGCGGGTATACCACGACAAGCGGCGTTAGCGCCGCTGCCGTGGGCACAGAGGCCGATGGCGCGCGCCAGTGGCGGCTCGGCGGCAAGGGGCGGCTCTATCTCCTGCCCGGCCTCTCGCTGGTGGCCACCGCGCGCTATGCCGATACCCGCACCGCCATTGATGGTTTCCCCGCGCCTTCGTTCACCTTCGCCGATACCCCCGAATACCAGATCACGCGCCAGGCTTCGGGCCGCGTGGGCCTGCGCTATCAGGGCGATGGGCTGACCCTGAGCACCGGCTTTGCGCTGGCAGACACCAAGCGTGACTATTACGACCCTACGTTCGGAACCGCGCCCAGCTATGGCTACCGGGGCCGCAGCGAGCGCGCCGATCTCATCGGCCGTGTCCAGCTTCCTGCTCATTTCGCACTCGATTTCGGCGCAGACAGCGAATGGACGCGCTATTCCGGCACGTTCGATACCCGCCAAAGTGCGCGCCAAACCAGCGGCCATGCCATGCTCGGCTGGTATACAGACATCATCTCGCTCGCCGCCGGGCTGCGCCATGATGATCACAACCGCTTTGGTGGCGCCACCACGCTGGGCGCCAATGGCACAGTCCGTCTGGCCCGGGGCCTGCGCCTGCGCGCTAGCTATGGCGAAGGCTTCAAGGCCCCCACCTTGTTCCAGCTCCTGTCGAACTTCGGCAACGCAGCGCTGCGCCCCGAACGCAGTCGCAGCTATGATGCGGGCGTGGAATTCCGCAGCGGCCCGGTCACTGCCGCGCTCACCGTCTATCGCCGGGATAGCCGGGATCTGATCGCCTTTGTCTCGTGCTTCGGCCAGACCACCGGCATCTGCACCAGCCGGCCTTTCGGCACCTATGACAATATCGGCAAGGCGCGCGCCGAAGGCGCTGAGGCCGAACTCACCCTGCGCCCGGTCAGCACCGTCACCTTGCGCTCGGTCTATACCTACACCCGCGCGCGCAATCTCACCCCCGGCAGCGCCCAGTTCGGCCTCGATCTGGCGCGCCGCCCGGCCCACGCGCTCACGCTGAGCGGCGATTATGAAACGCCGCTCGCGGGCCTGGCCCTTGGCGCGGACCTGCGCCTCGTCAGCCAGAGCTTCGATAATGCGGCCAACACCGTGCGCCTCCCCGGCGGCCCGGTCGCCACGTTCCGCGCCAGCCTGCCGGTGCACGCGCGCATCACGCTCCACGCCCGTCTCGAAAACGCCTTCAACACCCGCCTGCCCACCGCCGCCGGCTACAGCGCCGTCGGCCGCGGCGCGTTCGCGGGCCTCAAAGTGCGCTACTGATGCAGGAGACCGCCCATTCCTCCGCGAGCGGGCTCGGGGAGGTGGCCCGCCACCTGCGGGTCGGAGGGGCCTCTTCGCTCCTCCCCCTCCTCTGCAGAGGAGGGGGCCGGGGGGTGGTGCTGATCGCCCTCGCTGCGCTCGCTGCCTGCGCCCAAACCTCCGCGAAGCCGGCGCATACCCGCATCCCCACGATCGTCAGCCTCAATCCTTGCGCCGATGCGATCCTCGCCGAAGTCACCCGGCCCGGCCAGCTCCTGGCGCTTTCGCACTATAGCGCTGATCCGCGCGCCGCAT
>JAIXYF010000379.1 GCA_027490345.1 Novosphingobium sp. | reverse complement strand
CGTCTCCAGCGGAAAGCTGTGGTCCTCGTCCCACTGCGCGGCGAAGGGCGTAATCGCATCTGCGGTGAAGCGCCGCGCCATATCCTGAATGGCGATCTGGTCGTCGGTAAGAGCGAACTGTTCGGTCATGGTTCCATCACTTCGGCTTCGATTTCCACTTTCCATTCCGGGCGGATGAATCCGGAAACGATCACGGTTGTGGTCGCCGGCCGCGCTGCGCCGAACCACTTGCCGTGGATCGGTGCAATCGCGGCAAAGTCCGCCCGGTCGGTGAGGTAGATACAGGTTCGCACGGTATCGGCAATATTCCCGCCAAGATCGGCAATCGCCTGCGCCACGATGGCGCAGCAGCGCTCCATCTGCGCTGCCGCGTCGCTTGGCGTGGTCGAGCCGTCGGGTTCGATCGGCGCGGTTCCCGCCACCATGATCTGCTTTCCCGTGCGAATGGCACGGGAAAAGCCGATCACTGGCTCAAGCGGCGAACCGCTGGAAACGCGCGCCTTCGACAAGCCTCACCCCATCGTCGGGATGACGAAGGCGTTCCCGCCCGAGGGCATTCCTTCCGGCCAGCGCTGCGTCACGGTCTTGACCTTGGTCCAGAACTTCACGCCTTCCACACCGTGCTGGTTGGTATCGCCAAAGGCAGACCGCTTCCAGCCGCCGAAGGTGTGATAGGCCACCGGCACCGGGATCGGCACGTTGATGCCGACCATGCCGACATTGACGCGCGCCGCAAACTCCCGCGCCGCGTTGCCGCTGCGGGTGAACAGCGCGACGCCATTGCCATACTGGTGCTGCGAAGCGAGCGCGAGCGCTTCCTCGAAGTCCTTGGCGCGCACGATCTGCAGCACAGGGCCGAAGATCTCGTTGTGGTAGCTTTCCATGTCCGGCGTCACGTGGTCGATCAGCGTCGGGCCGACGAAGAAGCCGTTCTCGTGCCCCTGCAGCGAGAAGCCGCGGCCATCGATCACGATCTCGCCGCCCTCTTCCTCGCACTTGGTGATCCAGCGCTCGATGTTCGCCTTGTGCGCAGCCGAAACGACCGGGCCATAATGGCAATCGTTGTCGGTCGAGATGCCTACGCGCAACTTCTCGATCGCGGGGATCAGCTTGGCCTTCAGCGCTTCAGCGGTTTCCTCGCCCACCGGCACGACCACCGGCAGCGCCATGCAGCGCTCACCCGCCGAACCGAAGGCGGCGCCCGCCAGATCATTAACGACCTGATCGAGATCGGCATCGGGCATCACTACGCCGTGGTTCTTGGCCCCGCCCATGGCCTGCACGCGCTTTCCGGCAGCGACGCCGCGATTATAAACGTAGTGCGCGATATCGGACGAACCGACGAAGCTGACCGCGCCGATCGCCGGGTGATCAAGGATCGCATCGACCATTTCCTTGTCGCCGTGCACGACCTGGCAAATGCCCTCGGGCAGGCCGGCTTCAAGGAACAGCTCGGCAAAGCGCACCGGCACCGAAGGATCGCGCTCCGAAGGCTTGATGATGAAGGCATTGCCGGTGGCGATGGCCACGCCCGCCATCCACAGCGGGATCATGCCGGGGAAGTTGAAAGGGGTGATCCCTGCGCCAATGCCGATGGGCTGGCGCATCGAATAGATGTCAATGCCCGGGCCTGCGCCCTGCGTATATTCGCCCTTCAGCACGTGCGGGATACCGCAGCAGAACTCGATCACTTCGAGCCCGCGCTGGATATCGCCCTTCGAATCGGCAATCACCTTGCCGTGTTCGGAGGATAGCAGGTGCGCCAGCTCATCGATGTTGGCTTCGACGAGGCGCTTGAATTCGAACATCACGCGGGCGCGGCGCTGCGGGTTGACGGCTGCCCATGCGGGCTGCGCAGCCAGCGCGGCCTGCACGGCGCGTTCCAGCGTGGCGGCATCGCCCAGCGCCACTTCGGCCTGCACCGCGCCGGTGTTGGGATCGAACACCGGCCCCTTGCGCGCGGGCGCTCCACCCGAACCGCCGACAATGAAATGATCGATCTGGCGCATGTCCTGCATCCTTCTTGCGTGAAATACCGTGCCGGCTCACTGCACCCCGGATGAATTGCAAGCAAGGTGAGAAAATGCGAGGGAGGCCTGCAATGATGCAGCCGCCAGACTGGAACGACTATCACGCCTTCCTCGCCATTGCGCGGGCTGGCCAGCTCGCCCGCGCGGCGCAGGCCATGGGCGTGGATGCCACCACCATGGGCCGCCGCCTGCGCCGCCTGGAAACGCGCATCGGCGCCACCTTGTTCGAACAGACGCGCGAAGGGCAGGTCCTGACCGAAGCCGGAGAGGCAATGCTGGTGGAGGTGGAAGCCATGGAGCGCGCCGCCAGCCGCATCGCCGAGCATGGCGGCGGCGGCCCCGCTGGTCTGCTGCGCGTGAGCCTGTCTGAAGGGTTCGCCAGCTGGATCGTGGCACCAGCGCTGGCAGACTTTACCACCGCGCACCCGCGCCTCGTGATCGATCTGGTGGCCAACTCGGGCTTTCTCAGCCCCTCCAAGCGCGAGGCGGACTTGGCGGTCACGCTTTCACGCCCCCGCGCCGGGCCGGTGATCGCCGGAAAGCTCTCGGACTATACCCTGCGGCTCTATGCATCGCCGGATTACCTTGCCGGCCATGCGCCGCTGCAGCGCCCGCCGGATCTGGCGCGCGGCCACGCGCTTGTCGGCTACGTTCCCGATCTGCTCTATGCGCCCGAACTGCGCTATCTGGCTGAAATCGAACCCGGCCTTGCCGCCACGGTGCGCTCGTCATCCATCAACGCGCAGCACCGCCTGATTGCTGCCAGTGCGGGCATTGGCGTGCTGCCATGCTTTATCGGTGATGCCGATCCCCGGCTGGTGCCGGTGCTGCCCGAACGGCGCATCACGCGCTCGTTCTGGCTGGTTATGCACAAGGATACCCACAGCCTGGCGCGGGTTCAGGCGTTCAAGACATGGCTGACCGCGCTGGTGGAACGCGAACGCCCCCGGCTGCTGGCGCGCTGAGGCCGAAAACTAGAACCGCGCCTCGATCGCGTCCCAGATCATTCCGGCCGTATCGGTCCCGTTGAACCGGTCGATCGCCACGATCCCGGTCGGCGAAGTCACGTTGATCTCGGTCAGCCACTTGCCGCCGATTACATCGATGCCCACGAAAATCAGCCCCAGCCGCTTCAATTCTGGCCCCCGCGCGGCGCAGATTTCCTGCTCTTCCGGGGTCAGCTCGGTCTTTTCGGCATAGCCGCCCACGGCCAGATTGGAGCGGAACTCGCCTTCGCCCGGCTTGCGGTTGATGGCGCCCGCCACTTCGCCATCGACCAGCACGATGCGCTTGTCGCCCTTGGCCACATCGGGAAGGAACGCCTGCACCATGTGCGGCTCGGGCCAGGTCTGGTTGAACACTTCGATCAGCGCGCCAAGGTTTTCGCCCTCTTCGGAAACGCGGAAGATCGCCTTGCCGCCATTGCCGTGGATCGGCTTCACCACCACCGCGCCGTGGCGCTTCTGGAACGCGCGCACTTCTTCGACCGACCGCGTGACCAGGGTGGGCGGCATGAAGCGCCGGTAATCGAGCACCATGACCTTTTCCGGCGCGTTGCGCACGCTGCGCGGGTTGTTCACCACCAGCGTCTCGCTCTCGATCCGCTCCAGCAAGTGAGTCGCGGTGATGTAGCCCATGTGGAACGGCGGATCCTGCCGCATCAGCACCACATCGATATCGCAGCCCAGATCAAGCCGCCGCGCCTCACCCGCGTTGAAATGGTCGCCCGCCACCGGCTGCACCGTGACCGGCACAGCGCGCGCCACGAGCCGGTCGGTCTCGTCGAGCGAAAGCGCGCCGACATCATAATGGAACACCTCGTGCCCGCGGGCCTGCGCCGCCAGCATCAGCGCGAAACTGGAATCGCCCGCGATATTGATCGAATGCAGCGGGTCCATCTGGACGGCAACGCGAAGGGGGCCAGTGCGACGAGTCATTCGGCTATTCCTGCAAAGGCGCCCTAAGGCTGCCAGACGTTGGCCATGTGGCGCGGCCAGTGGCCGGGCGCAAGCAGGATCACGTCGATCCGCACATCATCGCCTGCCTTCGCAAAGCGCGGTGCCAGCGCTTCTGCCGCCCGCGCCACACGCCGCAGCCGCCGCGCGTCGATGGCTTCGTCCAGCGCTGCTGCGCTGGCGCGCCACTTCACCTCGATGAAGGCCACCATGCGCCCCTTGCGCGCAATCAGATCGACCTCGCCCACGCCCACACGCTGCCGCCGCGACAGAATGCGCCAGCCGCGCAGCCACAGATACCACGCCGCGATGCTTTCCCCGCGCCGCCCGCGCCGCTCTGCATCCTGCCGGCTCCTCACCCCTTCAGCTCCATCACCCGCGCATAGAGCGCCTTGCGATCAAGCCCGTGCTTCTTTGCCACCAGCCCGGCGGCCTTTGATGCGGGCAGATCGGCCAGCGCTGCTCGTAATTCGGCATCGATATCCGCCTCGGCCGGCTTTTCCGGCGCGCCGGGCGGCCCCGCCAGCAGCACGATCTCCCCGCGCGGGGGATGCGCGGTGAAATGCGCGGCCAGTTCCTGCGCGGTGCCGGTGCGGCATTCCTCGTGCAGCTTGGTCAGCTCGCGCGCCACGGCGATCTCGCGCCCCGGCAGAACCTGCGCCATCGCCTCAAGCGACGCGACAAGGCGCGGGCCGGTTTCATAGAACACCAGCGTTGCGGGCACGGCCGCTAGGTCTGCCAGCACATCGCCGCGCGCCTTGTCCTTATTCGGCAGAAATCCGGCAAACAGGAAGCGGTCGGTCGGCAGGCCCGCCAAGGTGAGCGCCGCCACCAGCGCGCTGGCGCCGGGAATCGTTGTCACCGCAATCCCGCGCGCGCGCGCCTCGCGCACCAGCCGGTAGCCGGGATCGGAGATCAGCGGTGTCCCGGCATCGGACACCAGCGCGACCGGCGAGTGCATCATTTCCCCCAGCAAGCCCTCGCGCGCGGCATCGCTGGCGTGATCGTCATAGCGCCGCAGGGGCCGTTTCAGCCCGAGATGGTGCAATAATCCGCCAGTAACGCGCGTATCCTCGCAGGCGACAACGGCGCAGGCCGCCAAGACCTCGATCGCACGGCGACTGATGTCGCCGAGATTGCCAATCGGGGTGGCGACAATATAGAGGCCGGGAGCAAGTGCGGGTGTATTCATGCACAGACCAATGGACCGGCTACCAGGGAGCGGCAAGCCAATGATGATCGGCAGCATGTGGCAGGCAGGGGCCAAGACAGGAGCAGGCCTGCGGCGTATCGCGGTCGCGGGGGCCCTCGCGCTGCTCGCGGGGTGCACCGTGATCCCGAAGACGGTCGCCCCGCCCCCGCCCCCGCCAAAGCCGGTGGAAGTGGCGCCCGATGCGAATGTCCTGCCCACCGATGCAGACCGGCACCGCGTGGCGCTGCTCGTGCCGATGAGCGGGGCCAACGCCCCCGTCGGCCAGGCCATCGCCAATGCCACCACGATGGCGCTGCTCGATACCAATGCACAGAACATCCGCATCACGACGTATGACACCGCAGGCGGTGCGGGCCTTGCCGCCAACAAGGCGATTCTTGATGGCAACCGCCTGATCCTCGGGCCGCTGCTGGCCGATGAAGTCGTGGCTGTCGCCAGCGTGGCGCGCCCGGCCAAAGTGCCGATGATCACCTATTCGAACGATGCTGCCGTGGCAGACCGGGATGTCTTCGTGCTTGGCCAGGTGCCGGCGCAGGCCATCGCCCGCGTGACCGGGTTTGCGCATGACAAGGGGATCAAGTCGATCGGCGCGATCATTCCCACCGGCGCCTATGGCCAGCGCGTCTCCACCGCGCTTGTCGTTGCGGCGCGCGCGCGCGGGATCACCGTCACCGCCATCGAAGCCTATGATCGCAGCAACACCTCGGTTTCCAGCGCCGTGCGCCGCGTGCTGGCGCGGGGCGCGGTCGATGCGCTGATGATCGGCGACAGCGGCCGGATCGCACTGATGGCCGCGCCTGCTGCAGCTGGAACGCAGCTGATCGGCACCGAGCTGTGGAACGGCGATGCCTCGATCGCGCGAAGCCCCGCCATGCGCGGCGCGTGGTTTGCGGCCGTATCGGACAAGCGCTTTGCCCAGTTCGAGCAATCCTATCGCACACGCTTTGGCGTCGCGCCCTCGCGCCTTGCCACGCTGGGCTATGATTCGGTGCTGCTCACGCTCAATGTCGCGCGCGGGTGGACGCCCGGCACCCTGTTCCCGACCGCCAAGCTCTATGCGCGCGATGGCTTCATCGGGCTCGACGGCGTGTTCCGCTTCGAAGCCAATGGCGTGGCCGAACGTGCGATGGAAGTGCGCGAGGTGGGTGCGGGCACCTTCATCACCGCCAGCCCGGCACCGGCGAAGTTCAATCCGTAGCGATTGCCCCCCGGTTTCCGGGGATAATCCGGGATAAGCACCCACCCCCCATTGCCGCGCGATTCTCGCATGTTCTATAGCCGTTCCCATGGCTGATGATCTGTTTGACAAGCTGCCATCGCGCAGCGCCGAGGAAAGCTACGACGGCTCGGCGATCGAGGTGCTCGAAGGGCTGGAGCCCGTGCGGCGCCGCCCCGGCATGTATATCGGCGGGATCGACGAGCGCGCGCTTCATCACCTCGCCGCCGAAGTGCTGGACAACGCGATGGACGAGGCGGTGGCGGGCCACGCCAATCGCATCGAAGTGACGCTGGAAGAAGGCCCGGACGGCACCGCGGGCAAGATCACGATCACCGACAACGGCCGCGGCATGCCGGTGGATGAACACCCGAAATATCCGGGCAAGTCGGCGCTCGAAGTCATTCTGACCATGCTCCATTCCGGCGGCAAGTTCTCTGGCAAGGCCTATGCCACCTCGGGCGGGCTTCACGGGGTCGGCATTTCGGTGGTCAATGCGCTTTCGGTGCTGACCCGCATCGAAGTGGCGCGCAGCAAAGAGCTTTACGCGCAGGAATTCTCACGCGGGGCACCCACCACGCCGCTCCAGCGCATTGGTGCCGCCCCCAACCGGCGCGGCACCTCCGTCACCTTCATCCCTGATGGCGAGATCTTCGGCGCCGAAGCGCGCTTCAAGCCCGCCCGCCTGTTCCGCCTCGTGCGCTCCAAGGCCTATCTTTTCGCGGGCGTCGAAATCCGCTGGAAGTGTGCGCCTGCGCTGATTGCGGGAACCGACATTCCGGCAGAGGCGGTGTTCCAGTTCCCCGGCGGGCTTGCCGATCACCTTGCCGAACAAGTCGCGGGGCGCGAATGCGTGACCACGGTCCCCTTCACTGGCAGTCAGGACTTTCCGGCCGGGCCGAACGGCGAGGAAATGGGCCGCGCCGAATGGGCCATCGCCTGGCCGCTTTGGTCCGACGGTTCCTATTCGTGGTATTGCAACACCATCCCCACCCCCGATGGCGGCACCCACGAAGCGGGCCTGCGCGCCGCGCTGACCAAGGGCATTCGCGCCTTCGGTGAACTCGTCGGCCAGAAGAAGGCCAAGGACATCGCGCCCGAGGATATGCTGACGGGCAGCGAGATCATGCTTTCGGTGTTCATCCGCGAACCCCAGTTCCAGAGCCAGACCAAGGACCGCCTCACCAGCCCCGAAGCCGCGCGCATGGTGGAAAGCGCGATGCGCGATCACTTCGACCACTTCCTGACCGACAATATGGAGCGCGGCAAGGCGCTGCTCGGTTCGGTGATGGAGCGGATGGACGAGCGCCTGCGCCGCAAGGCGGAGCGCGAGGTCAAGCGCAAGACCGCCACCAACGCACGCAAACTGCGCCTGCCCGGCAAGCTGACGGATTGCAGCGGCGAAGGCAGCGGCGAGACCGAGCTGTTCATTGTCGAGGGCGATTCGGCCGGCGGCAGCGCCAAGCACGCGCGCGACCGCAAGACTCAGGCAATTCTGCCCATCCGAGGCAAGATCCTCAACGTCGCCAGCGCCAGCGCCGACAAGATCCGCGCCAACGCGGAAATCGCCGACCTCGCGCTCGCCTTGGGCTGCGGGATGCGCAAGGACTGCAACGCGGACGCCCTGCGCTACGACCGCGTGATCATCATGACCGACGCCGATGTTGACGGCGCGCATATCGCCACCCTGCTGATGACGTTCTTTTTCCAGGAAATGCCCGAGATCGTCCGGCGCGGGCACCTCTATCTGGCCCAGCCGCCGCTCTACCGCCTCACCAGCGGCGCTACTTCGATCTATGCGAAGGACGATGCGCATCGCGCCGAGCTGGAAGCGACGAAGTTCAAGGGCAAGAAAGTGGAAGTCGGCCGCTTCAAGGGCCTTGGCGAGATGAACCCGCAGCAATTGCGCGAGACGACGATGAGCCCCGCTTCGCGCAGCCTCATCCGCATCACTCTGCCGCCGGAATACGAAGGCCGCGCGGCAGTCAAAGACCTGGTCGACCGCCTGATGGGCCGCGATCCTGCGCAGCGCTTCATGTTCATCCAGAACCGCGCGGGCG
>JAIXYF010000186.1 GCA_027490345.1 Novosphingobium sp. | reverse complement strand
GAGCAGAAAAGAACAAGTACGAGAGTTCGCGCAGAGGCGCAGAGGCGCAGAGAAGTGGGGTCAGGCGGCAAAGCCGTGCTTCATTCAAACGAGCGCAGGAACCGCGCCTGCGGCGGGGGAAGCGACCTCTCTGTGCCTCTGCGTGATCCCCTTTATTTCTTGCCCGCAATATAGGCGTCGATATTGGCCGCCAGCACATCGAGCGGCACGTTCCCGCCCTCAACCACCGCGTTGTCGAAGGTGCGCAAGTCATAGGCTTTGCCCAGCGCCGCCATAGCCCGCGCGCGCTGGCGCAGGATTTCGCTGCGGCCGATGAAATAGCCGCAGGCCTGCCCCGGCCAGCTGCAATAGCGTTCCACTTCGCTGGTAACTTCATCGCGGCCCGAACCGTTGGTATTGGCAAACCAGTCAATCGCCTGCTCGCGGGTCCAGCCGCGCGCGTGGAGCCCGGTATCGACCACCAGACGGCAGGCGCGAAATGCGATGGATTGCAGGTACCCCAGTTGCCCCACCGGATCGCCATCATAGACGCCCAGTTCATCCCCCAGCGTTTCGGCATAGAGCGCCCAGCCTTCGGAATAGGCATTGAACGCCAGCATCGCGCGGATCGTGGGGAGCTGGTTCGAATATTCGCCCTGCCACACGTGGCCCGGGATCGCTTCGTGGTGCACCAGCGTGGGCAGACTGTAAGTGTTGTGCAGCCGCGTGGTGCCAAGGTTGATCCACATCTTGCCGGGGATCGTCCCGTCAATCGAACCCGGCCCGCCATAGGCGCCCGGTGCGCCCGGCTCCTCTGCCGGGGGCAGACGCCGCACTTCCAGATTGCCGCGGACCAGCTTTGAAAACGCCCGCGGCATCTGCGCGCGGATGGTGGCCAGCCGCTTCTGGATAAAGGCGATGATTTGCGCGCGGCCCTCGTCGTTGTCGGGAAACTGGAAGCGTGGGTCTGCGCCCAGCGCCGTCATCCGCTCGCCCACCGTGCCGCTGGTATAGCCCAGCCCCCGCAGGATCGGGTCCATCCGCCCCTGCAGGTCCGCCAGCGCATCAAGGCCCAGCTTGTGGATTTCGTCCGGCGTCATCCGGGTGGTCGTGCTGGCGCGCAAGGCCCAGGCATAGAATGCATCGCCGCCGGGGCGCTGGTGCATACCGGCGGCTGGTACCGCAACCTTGCGCTGCGCGATCAGTTCGGCCAGCTGGCGCTCCAGCGTGGGCGCCACCTGCTTCATCACGATCTCGCGCGCCCGCCCGGCCCAGTCGCCTGCAATCCCCTTTTCGCGGGTGCGCCGCTCCAGCGATTCGACCAGTGCGCCGCCCGTGCTCTGCGGTCCCATCGCGGAAAGGCTGGCCCCCATCTGCCGGATCGCCTTGTCGAGCAGGAAGGATGGCGCGATCAGCCCCCCTGCGGCGGCGGCCTTGAGCCGGTCGGTTTCCCCCGCCAGCACCGCCGGAAACTGCGCCAGCCGCGCCAGATAGCTTTCCGCATCCGCCGCCGTGGTCACCGGATGGTCCGAATCAAGGAAGCGCGGCACATCGATGTAGGCGCCCACGTTCTGGATCACGACGTAGGGTGTGTTGCGCCACGAACCGACCGTGATATCGCCATAAGGCAGAGCAAACCCGTCTAGCGCGGTGCGATAGGCGCTTTTTACCACGGCCAGGCTGGTGCGGGTGACGGGATCGGCGCCCCTATCCGAGACCGCCTCGACCCGCACCAGATCGGCCCGCACCAGCGCGGCGACTGCGGCCTGTCCGGCGGCCGAACGATCCTCAAGCCCGCTGCGCAAGGCCGCGTGCGCACCGGTATCAAGCCCCAGCGAGGTGGCGCTTTCAGGCTTCAGCGCCAGCATCCGCCACGCCGCATCATCCAGCAGCCCAGCGGCCGGAGAGGCTGGCGCGCCGGTCTGGGCCTGCGCTGGGAGAGTGAACGCAGCAGCAGCGGCGCCCAGGCCGGCCACGACTTCGCGCCGGGAAAGAGACGGTGAACGTGCGGGATCGGGTGCAAGATGGTTCATCGGTCTGGTTCTGTCGCGGCCACTGCCCGTTGTCAAAGCGAAGCCAGCGCTTGGACGGATTCCGAGTGATGCATCCATTTTCGAGTAACCTCGCCCAACCCGCTACACTGGGCCGCCCCGTGCAATTTCGGCGGCCATCCCAGCGGCTTTACGTGGGAGCGCTGCCACTGTGGCAGTCCTGCGGGCCGGGCAGTCCAGCAGATATGCGACATTCGTCGCCCGCAACACACGGTAACGGTCCGCCGATCCGCAGCCGCTGCCGCATGCGCGGCAAAAATGGCTACCGTTGTGGATGTTCTATTCATCCCAAATTGAATTTATCACACGTCGGGGATTCTCCGTTCTTGATATAATCAAAGCCACTGAGAGAGGATAATTCATTTCAAAATATCACTATTTCGGTGGGCGCAAAGAATAAGAACTAAGGAATAATACGTACAGACCCTCTAATCCACGCACGGGTGACGGGTATATTTCAGCAAGGCACTATCAGGAGATACGGACATGAGTAATAATATCACGGGGACTGCCGGTGACGACGACATCAGGGGCACGGACGGGGCTGACATCATTTCCGGTGGTGCAGGCAATGATCACCTGTGGGGTGGCCGCGGCAAGGACTGGCTCTACGGCGGCGATGGCAACGACATTCTCAAGGGTGGCGGCGGCCAGGATGGGCTGACCGGCGGTGCAGGTGCCGATCAGTTCGTGTTCCGCTCCGGCGAAGGCTGGGCGCCGGTTTCCTATAACGGCCCCGGCGCACCGCAGAATGCTGTCACCCAGTGGGTGATCATCAGCGATCTGTCGTTCGCCGAAGGTGACAGCGTGCGCATCAACGGCTTTGCCGACATTTTTGGCACGCTGGGCATGCAGAAGGGCGGCTCGTACTTCATCGATGATCAGGGTGATGTGAACCGTCTCGCGGACTTCCTTGACGATAACCCCACCATGGGCAGCTACAAGGAAACCTTCGGTACCAGCACCGCCGGAACCACGTTCCTGCTCAACGACGGGTTGGGCGGAACGCAGGTCCTGCAGTTGATCGGCATTCATCCGGAAGACATTCTGGTCTGATCCTGCCGCGCCATCGGCGCACAGATCGTCCAGCGGGCGGAAGCAGGGCTTGGCCATGCTTCCGCCCGTATTCCCCTCCTTGAAAGGTCTGGTTGCAGGTCGGCTGTGCCGCCTCGCGTTTCAGGCAGTTTCAAGCCCGGTTCGTGTTGCAAGGATGCCCATGCGCTTTCACACCCTTGATGGCATGCGCGGTCTTGCCGCGATTGTTGTCCTTGCCTTCCATATCGTTCAGCAGCGCTCCATGACGGCGCTTCCCTTTGCCGGGCTGGCGGTTGATTTCTTTTATGTGCTCAGCGGCTTCGTGGTGGCCCATTCCTATGAAGCGCGGCTCGCGGCCGGTGAAATCAGCTTGCGCGAATTTGCCAGAGTGCGGTTTGTCCGGCTCTATCCGCTGGCCTTCCTGGGCATTTTCCTCGGTGTCGTGCTCGCCGTCGGGGCAGCAGCGATCAAGCAAACCATCGGCCTTGGCGATATTGCTGCAGCAGCGGTGTTTGCTTTCCTTCTGCTGCCTTCGTTCGTGTTCCCGCAGTGGCCCACGGCCTATCCGTTCAATCCTGCGGCGTGGTCGCTCACCTTCGAAGCGCTGGCCAATGCGGTCTATGCCTGCATTGCGCGCCGCCTTGCCAATCCCGTCTTGCTGGGCATCCTCGGTTTCAGCGCAATCGCGCTGGTCTGGCTGGCCTTTGCCCGCGGCGGAATTGCCGGCGGGCATGATCAGGCCGATGTCCTCCTCGGCATCCCGCGTGTGTTGTTCCCCTTCTTCGCCGGGGTGCTGCTGCGCCGCTTGCCGGGTGCACGCGCCACCGGTTCGGGCGCGGGCGCGGTGCTGATCCTTGCTCTGCTTGGCGTGCTGATTGCGCCTGTCGGCTGGGGTGCGGTCTCCTCGCTCGCGTGCGTCATGCTTCTGTTTCCCCTGCTCGTCTGGCTGGGGATCGCCAACCGGCCCGGCCCTGCTCTGGGGCAGGTCTTTGCGGTGCTCGGTGCCCTGTCCTATCCGCTTTACATCACGCAGGCGGCAGTGCTGCGGATCGGGCTGGAAGTGCTGCGCCGCTATCCCTTGTCGCCAGCGCAGTTTGCCGTCTTCGCCCTTGCCGAGGCTGCCTGTGCTCTCATCCTCGCATGGCTGGCGATGCGCTGGTTCGATGCGCCGCTGCAGCGCTTGCTCCGCCAGAAAGGGCCCGCTCGTGCAGCAGCGAAGCCGGGCCGCAGTGCTTTGGCCTGAAATCCTCGCCAACTGTCCGGCGCGGACCAGAATGGGGGGTGCCTTCCGGGTGGGGAGCGGCTAGTCTTGAGCAAGACACCGCAAGGGAGCCCCGCGCATGAGCATTTTTGATCAGATTCTCGGCCAGATCAGCAGCAACGTCGATGTGAAGAATCTTGCCGCCAAAGTCGGCATCGATCCCACCATGGTCGAAAGCGCCATTGCCGGGCTCGCTGCCGGGCACGCCGCGCCGACCGATACGGTGGAAACCGCTGCCGCCAACACCGGCATCGACGCTGGCATTCTCCAACAGATCGTCGGCCACATCGGCGGCGAAGGCTCGCTCGGCAATTTCGCCTCGATGCTCAGCCAGCACCCGGATGCGGCCAACATGATCGGCGGCCTGCTGGGCGGCGCGAAGGACGGCGAAAACCCGCTGGGCCAGCTCGGCAGCCTCGCTTCGGGCCTGTTCAAGTCCTGATAGCCAGCGCCGCTTGATTGATACCGCCCTTTCGCTAGCCATGCTCACCGCGCTCGCGCTTGTCGCGGGCGCGGTGTTCCTGTGGCGCAAGGGCGAACGCCAGCGCCCCGCGTTGATGGCTATTCTGGCCGCCGTGATGATTACCAACGTCGTGATCTGGTCGCTCCCCACCACCGGCGGGCAGACCCTCACCACTGCCACCCCGCCCCCCATCGAAAGCAAGCCATGACCAATCATATCGCTGGAAAATCCATCGTCATCACGGGCGCGGGCGGCGGCTTCGGCCGTCTTGTTGCGCAAAAGGCCGCGGCGCTGGGCGCCAGCATCACCTGCGGCGATATCGATCTGGCTGCCGCGCAGGCCACCGCCGATGCCGTCACCAGCGCAGGCGGCACCGCTATCGCGGTGGAAACTGATGTGCGCCATCTCGCCGCTATGAAAGCGCTCGTCGCCGCCGCCGTGGCCGCGCATGGCGGGATCGATGTGATGATCAACAACGCCGGGATCATGCCGCTGGCGTTTTTCTCCGATCACGAAGCGGCCTACGATGCATGGGAGCGCTGCATCGATATCAATATCAAGGGCGTGCTTAATGGCATGGTCGCCGCCTATGATCCGATGATTGCCGGTGGGCGCGGGCAGATCGTCAACCTCTCCTCGATCTACGGCAATTTCCCGGTGATCGGCGCGGCTGTTTATGGCGCGTCCAAATCGGCCGTGAACTTCCTTTCGGAATCGCTGCGCGTGGAAAGCCGCGGCAAGATCAAGGTAACCACGATCAAGCCGACAGGCGTGCCCACCACCGGCCTTTCCGGCACCATAATCAACCAGGAAGCCACTGCCGGAATCCTCGGGCACAACACATCCGAATTCATGGACATGGTCGGCCAGATGGGCGCCGGCACGTTCCCGGCCGAACGGCTCAGCCCCGATGCGATGGACTACGCCAGCCTCGCACCCGATTACATCGCCGATGCGATCATCCACGTCCTCAACCAACCGTGGGGCGTCTCGATCTCGGAAATGACCGTGCGCGCGGCGGGCGATCACTTCGTGCTCTAGAGAAATGCTGCTGCGGCGGTTTGGCAGTGGGTTTTGTTCGGGTTTTGTTGCAGTTTCCGCCGAGACTTCATGGCCAAAATTCAATAATCGATCGACAAGACGTGCTTCACCTCGTTCGTCCTGAAACCGATCGCCGAGGGGTATTGCACTCCCGGTATGGCGACAACATCATATAGCTCGCGCACCACGCCTTCCAAGCGCACCCAGCCGGTCATGTCGCCCGTCTCAAGGTTGATGACCGCAAGCCCGCAGCGCGCCTCGGTATCGCGTTTGGCAAGCTGCGCATCGAGATCGAGGCCGGAGAACGTGCGGTTCTCGCGCGGCAGCGAAAGGCCGATGACGGCGTGGCCGGCGACGAAAGCGAGGCCGCGCGCAAACCCCGGCACGAAGGCGACCGGAATGAATGCGCCGGCGTCCCGGTCGACATAGCCGAATTCCCCGGTGCCCGAGTTAAGCAGCCAGAGCTTGCCCGCATGGAGCCGCGGCGAATGCGGCATCGACAGCCCGCTCGCGACAACCTCGCCGCTGGCGACATCGAGCACCACGCCTCCATCTGCGCGGCGATCGCGCCAGCCGTCTGCAGTGTCGGAGCGTGAGACCGCCGTGACATAGCGCGGCTCACCCTGTTCGAGCGCCATCCCGTTGAGGTGGCAGCGGTCTTCGGCGGCATAGCGGGAAATGAACGGCGGCTTCCACAGCGGCTTGAAGCTGTAGCCGTCGCTGACCGTTGCGATGCAATTGAACAGCGTGTTGATGAAGACCGGCTTGCCATCATGGCCAAATCCGATGTCGTGGATATCCAGATCGCCTGTCACCCAGCTTTGATGCGGCGCGAACGTCGCGTCCGTGCCATCGGCACCCGGTGTGCCTTTGGGCAGAATATTGTCGAGGCGGTGGATCTGATACTCGGACGTGAGCAGCAAGGAGCGGGTGTCAGCGCTCAACCCCATGCCCATGCACCGCGAAAAGCTGCGTTCGAATACCGAGAGTTTGCCATCGGGCTTCACGCCGAGAAAGAATACCTTGCCGGCACGGTATGTGGTGAACGCCAGACTGTGCTTCACCGAAGCCAGCCATTCGGGAAAATGGCGCGATGTGGTTAGCGCGAAGGCTTCTGCGGCAGGACTGGCAGGATCACCACTTATGACAGTCATCGCGCTAGCCATTCCTTACCATTAAAACCAAGTCACCGCCTGATGTGTAACAATCAAGAAATGATAATCATGGGCGAATCATTTGACAATTTACAAAGCGAAAGTCAGTTAACTTTATCTTACCTTTGCCATAGGGGATTGGCATTGTCAGCATCGGTTATCGACCTCGGTCAACTCACTCCGGCCCAGGGCTTCATCATCCAGGGCGATGCCGCATATGATCAGGCAGGCCGGAGTGTGTCCTCGGCGGGCGACATCAACGGCGACGGCTTTGCCGATCTGATCGTCGGTGCGCCCGATAACGACAATGGCGGCTTCAAGGCCGGTGAGGCTTATGTCATCTTTGGCAAGGCCGGAGCCACCCGCGCCAACATCGATCTCACCGCCCTTGCGGCGAGCGATGGTTTCATCATCCAGGGCGATGTCGCAGTTGATTATGTTGGTCATAGCGTTTCGTCGGCAGGCGACATTAACGGCGACGGTTTTGCCGACTTGATCATCGGTGCACCTAAGGGTGCCCGCAGTCCTACCCCTAGCGAGGGCAAGGCTTATGTCATCTTTGGCAAGGCCGGGGCCACCCGCACCAACATCGATCTCACTTCCCTTGCGGCTAGCGACGGTTTCATCGTCCGGGGCGATCGCGCGGGTGATCTGGCAGGCTGGGCCGTTTCGTCGGCGGGCGACATCAACGGCGACGGCTTTGCCGACATGATCGTGGGTGCGCCCTATGCCGACAATGGCGGCGCCTCAGCTGGCGAGGCATATGTCATTTTCGGCAAGGCCGGGGCCACCCGCGCCCATATTGACATCGCCTCCCTTGCATCTAGCGACGGCTTCATCATCCGGGGGGATAACGCATATGATAAGGCAGGCCGCAGCGTTTCGTCGGCGGGCGACATCAACGGTGACGGCTTTGCCGATCTGATCGTGGGGGCGCCCGATGGCGACAATAGCGGCTTCTTCGCCGGTGAGGCTTCTGTCATCTTTGGCAAGGCCGGGGCCACCCGCGCCAACATCGATCTCACCTTCCTTGCCGCGAGCGACGGCTTCATCATTCAAAGCGATTTGGTGAATGATCGGGCAGGCTCCAGCGTTTCGTCGGCGGGCGACATCAACGGCGACGGCTTTGCCGACATGATCGTGGGGGCACCCGGTGGCAGCGAAGGCGGCACCAGTGCCGACCAAGCCTATGTCATTTTTGGCAAGGCCGGGGCCACCCGCACCAACATCGATCTAACCTCGCTTGCAGCGAGCGACGGCTTCAGTATCCAGGGCGATAGCGCGTTTGGAACTGCAGGCTTCAGCGTTGCGTCTGCGGGCGATGTCAACGGCGACG
>JAIXYF010000356.1 GCA_027490345.1 Novosphingobium sp. | reverse complement strand
TGATCGGTTATGCGAACGCGCTGCGCAGTGAAGTGACCGGGGCGGGTCTTCAGGTCCACGTCATCGCGCCGGGATCGGTGCGCACCAATGTCTCGCGCAATGCGCTCAATGCCGATGGCAGCCGCCGCGGGGTGAGTGACAAGGGCATCGATGGCGGCATGGCCCCGGAAGTCGCCGCCGCGCAGATGCTGGCGGAAATGGCCGAAGGCAAGCGCGAGATCATCGTCGCGACCGGGTTCGAACAGATGATCGGCGAGGCTTGCCGCACGCCCGATGAAATCTTCGACCGCATGGCGAAGATGGTCGCCGATGGCTATGCCACCAAGATGGAAAGCCCCAAGGCGGAGAGCGCGCAATGAGCATGGACCTCACCCGTGTGAAGCTGGCGAATGGCATCGAACTCGATGTGGTGGATGTGGGGCCGCGCGACGCGCCGGTGCTGATGTTCCTCCACGGGTTTCCCGAATCGCACCGCACCTGGCGACACCAGATCGCGCACCTTTCGGGCCGCTTCCGCTGCATCGCGCCTGACCAGCGCGGCTATCGCGGTTCCTCCAAGCCCGAAGGCGCGGAGAACTACACGCCGGACAAGCTGATCGGCGACATCTTCCTTCTGGCCGATGCGCTGGGCGTGGGGCAATTCACCGTGCTCGGCCACGATTGGGGCGGCGCAATTGCCTGGGGCGTGGCCTTGATGGGCCAAGGCACCCGCGTCACGCGTGCAGTGGTCGCCAATGCGCCGCATCCGGGGATCTTCCAGAAACTGCTCTACCTCGATCCCGTGCAGCGCGGCGCGAGCCAGTATATGCGCGCGTTTCGCGATACCGCGAACGATGCGCTGGTGCGCGAACATGGGCTGGGCGCGCTGCTCATGCAGGTGCTGAACTGGGGCGACCGCGCCCCGGTGATGGAAGAGGCCGAGCGCGCGGCGCTGCTGCAGGACTGGTCGAACGGCGACAGCGCGGTCGCGATGCTCAACTGGTACCGCGCCAGCCCGATGGACGTGCCGGATATGGACGCACCTTTCGCGCTGCCCGCAGGCTTTGCCCCGCCGCCGCTGCCACCGCTTGGCATCCCCACGCTGGTGATCTGGGCGATGGACGACATGGCACTGCCGCCCGCCAATCTCGAAGGGCTGGACGCGATGATCCCCAACCTGACGCTGGTGCAGGTGCCCGATTGCGGACACTTCGTGCCATGGGAAGCGCCGGAGAAGGTCAACTCGGCGCTGGATGCGTTTCTGGGGTAGCGCGGTTCAGGACAGATCCAGCCGGAAGAAGTGCGTGTCCACCGCCATGCGCGGGAAACCGGCTGGCAGGTCTTCGGGTGCGACGCGCTGGAAGCCGTTCTTCTCGTAGAACCGGATGGCCGCGTGGAGGCGTTCGATCGTGCCAAGCGTGATCCCGGTGATCCCCTGCGCGCGAGCGTGCTCCAGCAGCACTGCCAGCAGCCGGGCGCCCACGCCGTGTTCCGCCCCGCGCGCTTCGGCGGCGACAAACATCTTGCGCAGCGCGCCTTCGCTGCTGCCAAACCCGATCAAGCCGATGGTGCCGACGATCCGGCCTTCCCGTTCCGCCACCCAGAAGCCACCGCTGCCAGATTGGTAGACCTGCGCCACAGCGCGCAAGTCCGGCTGCTCCTCCGCCGAGACGGGCACGGCAAACTCGCCCTGCTGGATGGCAAGGATATGCGCGATGACCGCGTCCTCGTCAGACTTCGCGTAAGTGCGGTAGGTGATGTCAGCCATCAGAGCGTCTTGAACCCGTCGGTTTCGGCTGAAAGCGTCTCCAGCCACTTGACCAGAAGATCGCGCTTGGCGGGCATCAGCGCCTTGCCAGCCGGGGAGAGCACCCGTGCCGGAACATCGCGCAGGTTTTCCTTGAGCATCGGCAGCACTGCGGGGGCATCGGGCTGGCCGCCATTCGGATCGGCCAGCGCCATGATCCGCGCCGCGCCGATCGCGCCGAGCCAATCGAGCGCATCGGCATCGTGGAGATAGAGCGATTCGGGAACCGTCGGCGTTCGGTAGTACATATGCTCGCGGATCGCGGCTTGCACCTTCGGCAGCTTGGCCATCGGGAAGCCGGTGGGCGCGAGGATCTCGCCGACAAGATCTGCCGCCACGTCCGAGTGATCGAGATCGGCCTTCTCGTAAGGCTTGAACGCGGCCACATCGTGCAGATAGGCGGCGGCGAACAGCACGTCATCGTCCAGCGCCACCTTGTCGCTCGCCGCCATGGCCTTCGCGAGGCGGTAATCGCGGTCCGAATGCGACGTACCCCATGCCGGGTGTTTGCAGTGCTCCATATTGAAGGCGCGGACCTTGATGCGCCAATCGAGCGGCGGGGAATCGGCCAGAGCGGGCGCAGGAGTGAGTGCAAGGAGGACAAGAAGCAGCTTGATCGGGCGCATGGCGGGCTTTCGGTGGATGTCACGGCGAGGCTAGCACGGGCGCGGGCGGGTGCAATGGGCACCCGAAAAAGGCGTGCGCGCATAAATGGGGACTGTCCCTATTTATCGCCCTGTTTATCGCCGTGCCACGCCACCCACGCGCCGTGAGCATGCGCTTCGCCCAGCAGCACAGGCGCGCCGCCGCCGGGCCAATGGCGCACAGTCAATTCATGGCGGAAGGTTTTGCGGTTGGTTTCCAGCATGATCCACGCGAGGCACTGCCCGCCCTCGCCCGCAGCGGTGATCGCCCGGGTAATCCGCGCGCGGGTTTCGGGCGGCAGATATTGCCAGACGATCGAATGGTAGATCACCCGCGTCACGCCTCGCGCCAGCGGCGCAGCGAGGCGCTGGTCCACCCATTCGCCTGCGTCCATCTGCACAAGATCGGGCGCGCGCTCGCCCGCCAGCCGGATCGCTGCATCGATCCGGGCCAGCCGCTCGGTCACTTCAGCCCAGACATAGCTTTTGAGGCGCAGCGCGGCAGCCGGATGCGCCAGATTCACCGGTGCGCGGTCGCAGCCCTGAAGGCTCGTAATCTCCACCGGCGCGGGCGCCGGCGCAGGCCCGCGCCATTCGGGCTTGATCTGCATCGGCGAGCCTTCGGGGCCGACCTCAGTGCCGCCCAAATCGTAGAAATAGCGCTCAATCATCGTGTTGACGCCCGCGCTGGCACCCAACTCGTTCAGCTCAAAGCGCGGCCCCATGCGCGGCGAAAGCCATAGCAGGGCGGCCATAATCGAGGCCGAACGCCCCGCTTCGTTGGTCTGCGGCGGGCCATCGAGCCACGGCAGCAACGCGCCGTCATGCCGATGCACCAGATCGCGAACCAGCGCATCCACCGCCGCCTGATCGGTCAGCTGCCCGCGATAGACCGCGCCCAGCCGCGTATCCGTGCCCGAAAGGACAAGGTGGTGAAATCCGCCCGCCAGCCGCAGCGGCAGCGCATCTTCGAGCGGCCGCCCCGGCCAGTGGGCCATCCAGCGGCCGGTTTCAGTGGCGCCGTCCAGCAGGCCAAGCTGGGCGCGCACCACGCGTGCGGTGCAGGGCGCGCCGTTATTTGCGGCATGATCCGCCTGCCACGCGATGGCGGCGGCCACATCGCGGACCTCCATCAGCTTGGCCGTGTCCCCTTCCATACGGTTGCCCTTTCCGGCCCTTTGCCATAGGGGCGGCAAGCTATGCCAGCTTCTACTGCCGCCCCCACACCGATCGTTTTCGCCTTGCCCAAGGGCCGCATTCTTGAGGAAGCGCTGCCGCTGCTCAAGGATGCCGGTGTCGTGCCCGAAGCAGACTTCTTCGACAAGAACTCCCGCAAGCTGAGCTTTGCCACAAGCCGCGCAGACGTGACGATCATCCGCGTGCGCGCCTTCGATGTGGCGACGTTCGTGGCCCACGGCGCAGCGCAAGCCGGGATCGTCGGTTCGGATGTGATCGACGAGTTTGATTATGCCGACCTTTATGCGCCCGTAGATCTCGATATCGGGCACTGCCGCCTCTCTGTGGCCGAACCGGCTGACATGGCGGTCAGCGGGCGGGCCGCCCGCGAAAGCCACGCGCGCGTCGCCACCAAGTATCCCAGCCTGACGCGCCGCCATTTCGAAAAGCTGGGCGTGGCCGCCGAAGTGGTGAAACTGAACGGCGCGATGGAGCTGGCGCCTTCGCTGGGCCTGGCCAGCCGGATCGTCGACCTCGTCTCTTCGGGCCGCACGCTGAAGGACAACGGCCTTGTCGAGACCAGCCGGATCATGCCGGTTTCGGCGCGGCTCATCATCAACCGCGCTGCGCTGAAAACCGACAGTGCGCGGATGGGCGGGCTGATCGATACCTTCCGCGAACTTGTGGCACGCAGCCAGAAGGCGGGAGCGCCCGCCTGATGCAGCGCCTCCACACCAACGATCCCGGCTTTGCCGCCGCCTTTGCGGCAGTGGTGAGCGACCGGCGCGAAAGCGATGCCGATGTGGCGCAGGGGGTCAGCGCGATCCTTGCCGAGGTGCGCGCGCGCGGCGATGCGGCAGTGGCAGACTATACCGCGCGGTTTGACGGGCATGACCTGGGGGATGACTGGTGCATCCCGACGCAGACCTGCCGGGATGCGTTCGACGCGCTCGCTCCGGCCTTGCGCGCCGCGCTCGAACTGGCGGCCGAACGCATCCGCGCCTACCATCAGGCGCAGCTGCCCGAAGACCGCGACTATGTGGACGCCTCCGGCGTGCGGCTCGGCGCAAAGTGGCGCGCCGTCGATGGCGCGGGGCTTTATGTGCCCGGCGGGCGCGCGGCCTATCCGTCCTCGCTGCTGATGAATGCCATTCCGGCCAAAGTGGCGGGCGTGGGGCGGCTGGTGGTGACCACGCCGACGCCGAAAGGCGCGATCAATCCGCTGGTGCTGGCCGCCGCACACCTGGCGGGCGTTGATGAAGTGTGGCGCATCGGCGGCGCACAGGCGATTGCCGCGCTGGCTTATGGCACCGATCGGATTGCGCCGGTGGATGTGATCACCGGCCCCGGCAATGCCTGGGTGGCCGAAGCCAAGCGCCAGCTCTTCGGCGTGGTCGGCATCGACATGGTGGCCGGGCCTTCCGAAATCCTCGTGATCGCGGACGGCGCCAATGATCCGCAGTGGATCGCCGCCGACCTGCTCAGCCAGGCCGAGCACGATCCTGCGGCGCAGGCGATTCTGATTACCGATGACGCAGCGTTTGCCGATGCAGTGGCGGCAGCGGTGGAAGCCGAAATCGCGCTGCTGCCCACCGCCGCTGTCGCCCGCGCCAGCTGGGATGCCCACGGCGTGATCATCGTGGCAAGCTCGCTTGCCGAAGCACCCGCCCTCGCCAACGCGCTGGCAGCGGAGCACGTGGAAATCGCGACCGACGATCCCGAAGCCCTCTTTGCCGAAATCCGCCATGCCGGATCGGTGTTCCTGGGCCGCCACACGCCCGAGGCCATCGGCGATTATGTGGCTGGGCCAAACCACGTGCTGCCCACCGGGCGGCGCGCGCGCTTTGCCTCGGGCCTGTCGGTGCTCGATTTCATGAAGCGCACCAGCTTTCTTGGGCTGAGCGAAGCCGCACTGGGTGCCGTTGGCCCGGCGGCTGTGGCTCTGGCCGAAGCTGAGGGCCTTGCCGCGCACGCCCGCTCCATCGAATTGAGGCTTGGAATATGACGTCCGCCAAAAAGTCTGCCGCCCGCCTCACGGCTCGCTCCGCCGCGCGGCTCGCCGCCGTGCAGGCGCTCTATCAGCTAGATATGGAGCAGACGCCGCTGCATCTGCTGATTGACGAGTTCCACATGCACCGGCTGGGCGCGGAAATCGAGGACGACCAGTACCACGATGCCGACGTGGCGTTTTTCGACGATGTGGTGCGCGGCGTTGCAGCCCGGCGCGACGAGATCGACAGCGCGCTGACCGCCCGCCTCGCCGATG
>JAIXYF010000268.1 GCA_027490345.1 Novosphingobium sp. | reverse complement strand
TCCAGAAGTCCAACCCGTTCCCCAAGAGCATCTACGAGAACGTGGTGTTCGGCCCGCGGGCGGCCGGGGTGAAGGACAAGGCCCGGCTGGACTACCTGGTGGAGCGGTGCCTGAAGCAGGCGGCCCTGTGGAACGAGGTGAAGGACCGGCTGAACAGCTCGGCCCTCGGCCTCTCGGGCGGGCAGCAGCAGCGGCTGTGCATCGCACGCGCCATCGCCGTCGATCCCGAAGTGATCCTGATGGACGAGCCGTGCTCGGCGCTTGATCCCATTGCCACCGCGCGCATCGAGGAACTGATCGACGAGCTGCGCGGCCGCTATGCCATCGTCATCGTCACGCATTCGATGCAGCAAGCGGCGCGCGTTTCGCAACGCACCGCCTTTTTTCATCTCGGCAAAATCGTCGAATACGGTACAACCTCAGATATCTTCACAAACCCGCGTGAGGAGAAGACCAAGGACTACATCACCGGCCGGTATGGGTAAGGGATTGAAATGGCTGAACATACCGTGAAGGCGTTCGACGAGGACATTACGCGCCTGCGCGGGCTTGTCGCGGAGATGGGCGGCCTTGCGGAGCTTTCCGTCGCCGAGGCGATGGACGCGCTGGTCAGCGGCAATCAGGAAATGGCCGCCGGTGTGATCGCGCGGGACAAGCGGATCGACCAGCTCGAAGGCGAAGTGGACCGCCTCTCCGTGCGCGTGCTGGCGCTGCGTGCCCCCATGGCCGATGATCTGCGCGAAGTGATCGCCGCGCTCAAGATCGCAGGCGTGATCGAACGGATTGGCGATTATGCGAAGAACATTGCCAAGCGCGTCGGCCATATCGAAGGCCGCAAACGGTTCGAGCCGCTCACCCTGCTGCCGGTGATGAACGAACTGGCCGGCGACATGGTGCACGACGTGCTGACCGCCTATGCCGCGCGCGATCCCGTTGCCGCCGCCGAAATCGTCAAGCGCGACGCCAAGGTCGATGCTTTCTACGATAGCGTGTTCCGCAACTTCGTGTCCTACATGGTTGAGAACCCGGCCACGATCAGCTCGGTCGCCCAGCTCATGTTCGTGGCGCGCAACATCGAACGCATCGGCGATCATGCAACCAACATTGCCGAGATGGTGCACTACGCGGCAACCGGTGTTTATTTGCCCGAGCGTGACGAGGTTGTCCCGCCTGCCTGAGCTTTCACGCCGCGCGTCATGACGACGTAATAATTGTCGTGTCTGCGCAATGTATTGGTCACAAACGTGGTCATCAACTTGTCGCATCAGGGGTCGTCGATGTCTGCGCCGAAGCTGCTCTTGGTTGAGGATGATACCGCACTGGCCGAACTGGTCGAGTACCGGTTCCGCGGCGAGGGGTATGATGTCCGCACCACGGATGATGGTGATGAAGCGCTGTTGCTTGCCGCCGAAGACACGCCCGATCTGGTGCTGCTAGACTGGATGATCGGCGGCACGAGCGGGATCGAGGTTTGCCGCCGCCTGCGCCGCAGCAAGGCCACTGCCCATGTGCCGATCATCATCCTGACTGCGCGCAGCGACGAGGACGACCGCGTGCGCGGGCTGGAAACCGGCGCGGACGATTATGTCACCAAGCCTTTCTCCCCGCGCGAGCTGATTGCCCGCGTCGGCGCGGTGCTGCGCCGCGTGCGCCCCGCGCTGGCCGGAGAGACGATCACTGTCGGCGATCTCGCGCTCGATCCCACCGCCCATCGCGTCACGCGGCGCGGTCAGTCGATCAAGATCGGCCCCACGGAATTTCGTCTGCTGCGCCACTTCATGGAGCATCCGGGCCGCGTTTTCTCACGCGGGCAGCTGCTCGATGCGGTGTGGGGCAGCGGGAGCGATATCGAGCTGCGCACGGTGGACGTCCATATCCGCCGCCTGCGCCAGGCCATCGCCATTCCCGGCGTGGCCGATCCGGTGCGCACCGTGCGCTCGGCAGGATATGCGCTCGAAGGCGTCTGACCCAGCCTGACCCTGTTTTTCACACCCCCAGCAGGGGCGCGATATCGAGATCCTGCACCGTGATCCAGCGGTTCACGTAGTTCGCGTAATAAAGCCCGAACAGCACCGCTGAAAGCACCGTCGCGCGCAGCAGGATACGGCGCGGGTTGAAATTGGCCGGCGCGCTGGGGGCCTGCCCCGGCACTTTGGCCACGCCCAGCTCGTCAGCCGTGCGCACGCCAAACGGCATCACCAGAAACGCCGAAAGCACCCAGAACAGCGCATAGATCGCGATGATCGAAGTCCACTTCATCGCTCGTCAGCCCTCTCGCAACATCACCTGAACCACCGGCTTCTTGCCCGACCAGCGCTGCGCCGCGCGCCGCACGGCCAGCCGCACCGCCTCGGCAATCGCCGTCCGGTCGCGCGCCTTCTCGCCCTTCAGCGTGCCCAGCGCCTTGGCGACATCGCCCTGCGCTTCGGCCACGAATTCGTCCATATCCTCTTCGAGCGGCAGGCCAACCGCTGCAATCTCGATGGCAGACTTGAGCTTGCCGACCGGCGAGACCGCAAGCGCCGCAACAACCACGCCGCTTTCCGCCAGCTTGCGCCGCTGCGCCATGGTGCCGCCATCGGCAGGGGTGATGATATCACCATCCAGCACCAGCCGCCCTGCCCGCACCGCAGCGATCTTGGCCGGGCCATCAGGCGC
The DNA here is from genome assembly GCA_027490345.1 of Novosphingobium sp. Lineage (GTDB taxonomy): Bacteria > Pseudomonadota > Alphaproteobacteria > Sphingomonadales > Sphingomonadaceae > Novosphingobium. The sequence goes on along the minus strand of JAIXYF010000268.1, from coordinate 1,002 downwards.
CAACCGCACCACATCGCCATTTTTCTGGACAATGACGCGCTTGATCCCTTCGGCTTTACCCAGCCGCGCCTGTTCAGCCATGTGGCGCATCTCGCCGTGCACGGGCACCAGGATTTCAGGTTTGATCCAGCTATAGAGCGCGGCCAGTTCGGGTCTACCGGGATGGCCGGACACATGGATCATCCCCTGCCGGTCGGTCAGGATTTCCACGCCCTTTTCCGCCAGCATGTTCTGAATGCGCCCGATGGCCAGTTCGTTGCCCGGGATCTGGCGGCTGGAAAAGACCACCGCATCGCCCTTTTCCAGGCGGATGGGATGGCTGTCAGAGGCAATCCGCGCCAGCGCGGCCCGCGCCTCGCCCTGCCCGCCAGTGGCCAGCACCAACAGTTCACCGCGCGGCACGTCCATCGCGGCTTCCATGCGGACGACTTCGGGAAAGTCCTTGAGGTAGCCGCTGGCCTGCGCCACGCCGATGATCCGATCAAGCGAGCGCCCAGCCACGCACAGCTGCCGCCCCGTCGCCTCGGCCACTTGCGCCAGCGTCTGCAGCCGCGCCACGTTGGAGGCGAACGTGGTGACCACCACGCGCTTGCCTTTGAGGCCTGCAACCATCTCCATCAGCCCATCGCGCACCGCGCCTTCGGAGCCGGAGGGCTTGGGATTGAACACATTGGTCGAATCGCACACCAGCGCCAGCACGCCTTCATCGCCCAGCGCGGTCAGTTCGGCCTCGGTTGCCGGCACACCGATCAGCGGCTCATCATCCAGCTTCCAATCACCGGTATGGAAGATCCTGCCATGCGGGGTGTCAATCACCAGCGCGTTGCCCTCGGCAATGGAGTGCGCCAACGGCACATAGCGCACATCGAACGGCCCGATGCTCAGCGATCTGTCGTTGGGGACGACGTTGAGCTGCACCTGCTTGGCAATTCCCGCCTCGTTCAGCTTTTCCTGCACCAGCCGCGCGGTGAACGGGGTGGCATAGAGCGGCACGCGCAGATC
>JAIXYF010000428.1 GCA_027490345.1 Novosphingobium sp. | reverse complement strand
GTACCCGGCAGTGCGCGTGTCTCGATAAACTCGGCCAGAACCGCCGCCACTTGCAGCCCCGAACGCTCGACATATCCGCTCATCGCACCGACTCCCATAATCCGATGCGCCTCCCTATCCCCCTGCCTCGCCTTCCGGTAGAAGGAAATAATTCAATGCAGCTTCTCTGCCAGGTTAACAATGTTCGATCCCGATTACGATCTGTTCCTTGCCATCGCTGAAGCCGGTTCGATCTCCGCCGCCGCCCGCGCGGCAGGCGCGTCTACCGCCGCGCTGTCCAAACGCCTCGCCAGGCTGGAGGAACGGCTCTCCGTCCGCCTCGTCCACCGCACCACGCGCCGCCTCGCGCTCACGCCCGCCGGGCAGGATCTGCACGATGCCCTGCTCCCTTTGCGCTCCACGCTCAAGGCCGCCGAAGAACGCGTCAGCGGCCGCCACACCCATGTGCGCGGCCCGTTGCGCGTCAACGCCCCCACCTCGTTCGGGCGGATGCATGTCGTCCCCCACGTGCCCGGCTTCCTCACCGCGCACCCAAACGTGCGCCTTCAGCTCGATCTGTCGGATGAATTTGCCGATATGCTCGATGGCAGCTGCGATCTGGCGATCCGCATCGGCGCAAAGATCGGAACCGGCCTCACTGGCCACCGCCTCGGCACCAGCCACCGCGTGCTCTGCGCCGCGCCAGCCTATCTCGCCCAGTTCGGCACGCCTGACAGGCTGGCAGACCTGAGCCACCACCGCCTTCTGGCTACCACCAGCCAGCTGCCCTGGCAGCTTGATGGCCCCGAAGGCACCGTCACGCATTCCGGGCAGAGCCACGTGCGCACCAATTCCAGCGAAGTCGTGCGCGAACTGGCACTGGGCGGCTGCGGCATCGCGCTGCGCTCGCTCTGGGATGTGCACGAAGCGCTGGCCTCAGGCTCGCTCGTGCGCGTGCTGGCGGCCTATCAGGGCTCGCAGGATGTGGGCATCTATGCCGTCCATGCTCCCACCCCGGCGCTGCCTGCCCGGATCGAAGCCTTCATCGCGCACCTTGGAGCTCACCTGCAATCGGGCAGCGGAGTTGGCTAGGGTCGTGGGCTAAGCGCTCACTTTCAGGCAGGCGATGCCCCGCGCGGTCAACCGCCCGCATATGGCATGGGCATCGCGCCCCGAAGCGCGCAGGCGGTAGACCTGCACTGATCGCACCACGGCAGGCACGATCACCGGCTGCAGCGCTCCCAGTTCCGGATCATGGGCGGAAAGCTGGTGCCACAGCGCATCGGCCCCGGCAATATTGGCCGCCGCTGCCAGCTGGATCGTCTGCACCCGCCCCGCTGCAGCCGCATAAGGGACACGCGGCGCCGCTGGGGTGACGGGCGTAGCGGGAGAAGCCAAGGTTAAGGCGGGGGTTGATGCGGGGGTTGAGGAAGGGGAAGAGGCCGGGAAGGTGCCCGGTGCGGCTGGCTTCGGCACCAGCACGGCTTGCTGCACCGGCTGCGGCTGCGCCGGCGCGGGGACGGGCGCCGGCAGGCCCAGCGCCGCACTTTTGGCCGCTGCGGCATAGGCCAGAGGCTGGCGCAGGATCACCACCGAAGTCGCCGCCGGATTGGTCAGCGCATAAAGCTCGCGCGCAAATTGCATGGGCAGACGGATGCACCCGTGCGATGCGGGTCGCCCCGTCACCCGCCCGGCATGAAGCGCCACGCCGCGCCAGGTCAGCCGCTGCATATAGGGCATCGGCGCATTGCCATACGTGCGCGAGCGGTGCTTCACATGCTTCTGCAGGATCGTGAACGTGCCCGCAGGCGTGCCATAGCCGCGCCGCCCGGTGGAAACCGTGGTCGAGCCCCACTCCGCCCCGTCCTTGAACACGAACAAGCGCTGCGAAGCGATGCTCACCACGATCAGCACGCCCTTGGCGGCCGCAGAACCCGGTGTTGGCGGGGGCGGCCCTGCAGGCGCCTGCGCAGCATCAGGCCCGCATTGCGGCGCGCCCGCCGCCAGCGTGGCAGGCTGCAACGTAGGCAAATCTGCCCGTTCCGCCCATGCTACGCGCGCCAGCACACCGCATCCCAGCAGCGCCAGCGCCAATCCCACCAAAACGGTGACTCGTCCCGATACCCACCCCATAAGCGATGGTTAACGGATCGTTACCCGGCAGGACACCGCCTTTTTGATCCAATTTGTGCAGCAATAGGCACTGCAGCGCAAAAAGTGTCTCTTAGCGGGAAACGGCCAGCTGGCCCGCGCCGATCTGCCAACCCCCGCCCAGCGCGCGGAATGCCAGGACCCCGGCCCGCGCGGCTTCGGCGCGCGCCGCCAGCGCATCGTCCTGCGCGCCAAGCCGCTGGCGCTCCACCGCCAGCGCGTCCACCCGGTTGGCGGCCCCGGCCAGAACCGCGCTCTCGATCCGCGCCCGGCTCTCACCCAGCCGCACCAGCACCGTGTCAAGCGCTGCGGCCTGCTTGTTGCGCTGGCTCAGCGCGCTCAGCGCGTCCTCGCTTTCCTCCGCCGCCCGCAGCACGGTCTGCCGCCAGCCCGCCACTGCCTCGCGCCGCGCCGCTTCCGCGCTGTCCTGCTGCGCGCTAAGCCGCCCCCCGGCAAACAGCGGCGCGGAAATCCCCGCGCTCGCTCCTGCCTGCACCGCGCCGCCGGTCAGTAGGTTGCTCAGCCCATTGGCCAGAAACCCCGCCAATGCAGCTATTGTCAGGCGCGGATAGCGTGCGGCGATGGCGGCGGCCACGCGGGCATCACTGGCAGCCAGCAGCCGCTCGGCTGCAGCCACATCGGGCCGCCTCACCAGCAGGCTGGCCGGGCCATCGGGCACGGCGGGCGCACGCACGGCCGGAATCCCGCCAGAGCCCGCCATATCCTGCCCTGCCAGATCCTTAGCTGCCTTTCCCGGCGCACGGCCCATCAGCACATCCAGCCGATTGCGCGCCGCCTCCAGCGCGGCTTCCAGCACCGGGATCGCAGAGGCCGCCCCGGCCAGTTCCGCGCCGCTGCGGTCCGTCTCGGTCAGCGCCGCAATGCCGCTTGCCGCGCGCTGGCGCAGCAAGCGGTCCGTCTCGTCCAGCACCGCCACGCGCGCGCGGGCCACCGCCAGCCGCGCTTCCAGACCGCGCGCGGCGATATACGTACTCGCCACTTCGGCCGCGATGGTCAGCCGCGCACCGGCCAAACCTGCTTCCGCCGCGCCCGCCTCGGCCCGGGCTGCGCGCGCGCCTGCCGAAAGCCGGCCAAACAGATCCAGCTCCCACGAAGCCGCGCCGTTCAGCCCATATTGCTCCACCGTTCGCTGAAATCCCGGAAAGCGCGAAAAGGCGCGCCCCTGCACGTCCTCGGTCGAAAGCTGCTGCACCGCCGCCGATCCGCCCAGATTGATTGCGGGCAGCTGCGCACCCTTGGCCGCCTTCACTCCTGCGGCGGCCTGTTCCAGCCGCGCCGCCGCCGCAGCAATATCAAAATTGTCCGCCAGCGCGGTTTCCACCATCCGGTCCAGCACCGGATCGCCAAAGCTGCGCCACCAGCCATCAGCCAACGCCGCATTGCCAGACACGGGGCCAGACGCGGGCGCATGGCGAAACGCATCGGGCAATGCTGGCGGCGCGTGCGCCGGAACGGGCAAGGCGCCCGGTGCGGCCAGCGCCGCAGGCGCGGTGCCGGGCAGCAGCAAGGCCGCAAAGGCAATCCCGAACCGGCGCATGGCAAGGCTCCTTGACCGAAGAACGATGAAAGAATATAAATTTTTTCATGAAAAGCAACCATGCCATTTCAGAAAAGCATATGGCGGGAAAGCGCCCCGGGCGGCCCAGCGTCGATCGGCGGGACGAGATCCTCGATGCCGCCGAACGGCTCTATGAAGCCATGGGCTTCGAGAAAGTCACCGTGACCGATGTCGCCCGCGCGCTCGGCATGTCACCCGCCAACCTCTATCGCAGCTTCGCCAACCGCCAGGCGATCGACGAGGCGGTGACCAGCCGCGCGCTGACGGCGGTGGAAGATGCGGCATGGCACGTCGCGCGCGGGGCAGCTGCCGATCCGGTGCACATTTTCGAACTGCTGTGCATGGACATCGCCCTGAAAATGCGCGATCTTCTGTTTTGGAGCGGGCGATCAAGCGATCTGTGCCTGGCCGCCACGCGAGGCAATTGGCCGCCGGTGCAGGCGTTTATGCAAACCCTGCGCGGCCTGATCCGCCATGTCATCGCAGAAGGCCAGCGCCAGGGCGTGATGCGCGCCGATCTCCCGCTGGAGGAAACCACTGCCGCCACTTTCAGCGCGATGGCCAAAGTCTGGCACCCGGTCATGCTCGATACCTTCGGCGCCGCCGATCTGGAAAGCGAGACCGCCGCGCTCACCCGGTTGCTGCTCGAAGCGCTCAAAGTGAAAAACTGAAAAAAGATACTTTTTTTCATCTTTCGGATAAATCGCAGTCCGTTTATACGCGAGTCGTCTGTTCCCCGCCGGTCGGGGCTGGAGGCCCGCATGGAATACCCCGTCCGATTTCACGCAGTGGCCGCTTGCGCGTTGCTTGCAGCCTGCTCCGCCCCCGCGCCCGCCCCGCCTGCCGAACCCGTGGTCGAAACCGCGCTCGCCGCCGCCGATAGTGCTGTGTCCGGCCTTGCCTACACCGGCACCGTCCGCGCCCGCCGCGAAGCCACGCTGGCCTTCCGCGTCCCCGGAATGATTGCCGCGCGGCTTGTCGATGCCGGGACACGAGTCCGCGCCGGGCAAGCGCTGTTCCGGCTCGATACGCGCGATCTCGGCCTCGCCTCCTCCGCAGCGGCAGACAAAGTCCGTGCCGCTCAGGCTGATGCCGCCCGCGCCGCTGCCGATGAAGCCCGCCTGCGCCCATTGGTCACCACCGGCGCGATTGCCCCCCTGGCTTATGACGGCGCCCGCGCCGCGCGCGATGCCGCCGCAGCCAATCTTTCCGCCGCCCGCGCTGCTGCAGCCAGCGCAGCCAACCAGCGCGGCTATGGTGTGCTGACAGCGGAGGCGGACGGCGTGGTCACCGAAGTGCTGGCCGAAGAAGGGCAAGTCATCGCCGCCGGAACCCCGGTGCTGCGCTTCGCCCGCAGCGGGGCGCGGGAAGCGCTCGTCGCTATCCCCGAAACCGCGTTGGCCGCCTTGCCCAGATCCGCGCAGGCCATGGTTTATGGCGCCGCCGCACCCGTTACAGCCACCTTGCGCGAAGTGGCCGGTGCCGCCGATCCGCTGACCCGCACGTTCGCAGCGCGCTATGTGCTGGCCGGCCCGCCCGAAAGCGCCCCGCTTGGCGCAACAGTCACCCTCCGCCTGCCCGGGACCACTGCCGCCGCAACGCGCGTGCCGCTTGGCGCGCTGATCGATCTCGGCAAAGGGCCAGGCGTCTGGGTGATCGCGCCAGACCGCACCGTGCGCTTTCAGCCCGTCCGCCCGCTGCGGCTGACCGAGGAAGAGGCTCTGCTGCCCGCTGCCGCGCTGCCCCCCGGCACGCGGATCGTGGCGCTGGGCGGCCAGTTGCTCCATGCCGGGCAGAAAGTCCGCCTCGCGCCGGGCGCGCGCCGGTGAAAGGCCCCAATCTCTCCGCCCTTGCAGTTCGCGAACCGTCGGTCACGCTGTTCCTGCTGCTGGGCGTGATCGCGGCGGGCGTGTTCGCCTTCTTCCAGCTTGGCCGCGCCGAAGACCCCAGTTTTACCCTGAAAGTGCTGACCGTTTCCGCCGCATGGCCCGGCGCCACCGCGCAGGAAATGCAGGATCAGGTGGCCGACCGGCTGGAAAAGCGCCTGCAGGAATTGCCGCATTACGACCGGGTGGAAACGCAGACCCGTCCCGGCTTCCTCACCATCACCGTGCTGTTTGGCGACAAGGCTCTGCCCAAGGACGCGCCCGAGCTGTTCTATCAGGCGCGCAAGAAGATGAGCGATGAGGCCGTCAATCTGCCGCGCGGCGTAATCGGCCCCATCGTCAATGATGAATACTCCGATGTCTATTTCTCGCTGGTCGCGATCCAGGCCAAAGACCTCCCCCACCGCGCCCTGATCGAACGCGCCGAAGCCATCCGCAGCGAATTGCAGCGCGTGGCAGGCGTCAAGAAAGTGGCGCTGATCGGCGAACAGCGCCCGCGCATTTATGTCGAGCTATCAACCCGCAAGCTGGCCACGCTGGGCATCGGGGCCGATGCCGTGCTGGGCGCGCTGGCCAGCCAGAACCTGATCCAGCCTGCCGCCCAGTTCGAAACCGGAACGCGCCTTGTGCCCGTGCGCGTGACAGGCGGCTTCGATGATCTCGATGCCGTGCGCGCCACGCCGATCAGCGCGGGTGGACGCAATCTGCGCATCGGCGATATTGCGCAGGTGCGGCGCGGCTATGAAGATCCGCCCAGCTATCAGGTGCGCCATCAGGGCGGCGAGGCGGTCCTGCTCGGCGTGGTCATGCATCCGGGCCATAATGGCCTAACGCTCGGCCACGCGCTGGGCGGGAAGCTGGATGAGATCCGCCGGGATCTGCCGCTGGGCATCACCGCCACCGAAGTGGCCGATCAGGCCGCCAACATCGCCGAAGCTTACGGCGAATTCATGCTCAAGTTCGCGGTTGCGCTCAGCGTGGTCATGGTCGTCAGCCTTGTCGCGCTGGGCTGGCGCGTGGGCATCGTGGTAGCGCTGTCGGTCCCCCTCACGCTGGCCGCCGTATTCGTCATCATGCTGCTCACCGGCCGCCAGTTTGATCGGATCACGCTGGGCGCCCTGATCCTCAGCCTCGGCCTGCTGGTCGATGATGCGATCATTGCCATCGAGATGATGGTGGTGAAGCTGGAAGAAGGCAAGAGCCGCAGCGAAGCCGCGACTTTTGCGTGGGGCGCGGCGGCAGGCCCGATGCTGGCGGGCACCATCGTCACCATCGTCGGCTTCCTCCCCGTCGGCTTCGCGCGCTCCACTGCGGGCGAATATGCCGGCAACATCTTCTGGATCGTGGGCTTTGCGCTGATCGTTTCGTGGGTCGTGGCGGTCTATTTCACGCCTTGGCTGGGGGTGAAGCTGCTGCCCGAAATCAAGCCCGTCGCCGGCGGCCACGATGCGATCTATGCCACCCCGCGCTATGTGCAATTGCGCACGTGGATCACCCGCAGCGTGGCGCAGCGCGGCCGCCTCACGCTGGTGGTCGCGGGCAGCATGGCGCTGTGTGTGGTGCTGCTGGTGGCCGTGATCCCCAAGCAGTTCTTCCCCATTTCAGACCGGCCCGAACTGCTCATCGAGGTCTATAACCCCCATGGCTCCAGCCTGGCCGCCACGCGCGCGGTGGTCCAGCGGATCGAGCGCGATATCCTCACCCGGCCCGAGATGAAGGCCGAGGTGCGCTATGTGAATAGCTATCTCGGCGGCGGCGCGCCGCGTTTCTTCCTCTCGCTCAATCCCGAACCCGCCGATCCCGCCTTCGCCAAGCTCATCGTCCTCACCCACAGCCCCGCCGCGCGGGACCGGCTGCGGCTGATGGTGCAAAACCGGGCCGCTGAGGGGCATTACCCCGGCGCCCGCGTGCGCGCGCTGGGCCTGCTGTTCGGCCCGCCGGTGCCCTATCCGGTGGCCTTTCGCGTGACCGGTGCCGATCCTGATGAGCTGCGCCGCATCGCTGCAGAGGTCAGCGCCGTGGTCCGTGCCAACCGCCATGCCGTCGGCGTCAACACCGATTGGGGCGACCGTACCCCTTCGGTCACGCTGCAATTCGATCATGATCGGCTGCGCCTGCTCGGGCTCGATCCGTCCAACGTGGCGCGGCAGGTCTCGGGGCTGATTTCCGGCACCACAGTGGCACAGGCCCGCTTCGGCAATCGCACCACCGATGTCGTGGTGCGCACTCCCGCTGCCGAACGCCATGCGCTGGGCGATCTGGGCAGCCTTGTCATCGGCACCGCGAATGGAGCCAGCGTCCCCCTCGCCCAGGTCGCAAAGATCGTGCCCTCCAGCGAAGATCCGCTGCTGGTGCGCCGAAGCCGGGTGCCGACGATGACCGTGCGCGCCGATATCGTCAAAGGGGTCCAGCCGCCTGATGTGACCGCCGCGATCCTGCCCAAGCTGCGGCCCGTGATCGAGCGCCTGCCCGCAGGCTATGCCATCACCGCTGCCGGTTCGGTGGAAGAAGCGGGCAAAGCAAACGCCGCGCTCGCCCCGCTCTTTCCTATCATGATCGGGCTGATGCTGCTGATACTGATGCTGCAGACGCGCTCGTTCCGCATGACGGGCCTTGTCTTCGCCACTGCGCCGCTCGGCCTGCTCGGCGCGATCCCGGCGCTGCTCGTCACCGGCTTTGCCTTCGGCTTCAACGCCATCCTCGGGCTGATCGGGCTGGCGGGTATCCTGATGCGCAACACGCTGATCCTCGTCGATCAGATCGATACCGAACGCGCGCGCGGACTGGGCCTTGAAGAGGCGGTGATCGAGGCGACAGTGCGCCGCGCCCGCCCCGTGCTGCTCACCGCGCTAGCCGCCGTGCTCGCGTTCCTGCCGCTCACGCTCTCCAGCTTCTGGGGGCCGCTTGCGGTCGTGCTGATCGGCGGCACCCTCGTCGGCACCGCGCTCACGCTGTTTTTCCTGCCTGCGCTTTATGCGCTGTGGATGGTGCGGCGCAGGCGCTTGCCCGATTGATCCCCCGTCGCCCTCTCCCCTTCAGGGGAGAGGGTTGGGAGAGGGGAAAGCCCCCTCACCAGCTCCCGGTGTTCTCCATGCTCGCCCACGGCTCGGCGGGCTCCAGATGCCCATCCTGCAACAGTTCGATCGAAATCCCGTCCGGGCTTTTCACAAAGGCCATGTGTCCATCGCGCGGAGGGCGGTGAATCACGTGGCCTGCCGCCATGATCTTTGCGCAAGTCTCGTAGATATCGCTCACCCGGTAGGCGAGATGGCCAAAATTGCGCCCGCCGCCATAGACTTCCACCGGGCTGCCGTCTCCGGGCGGCCAGTTGTAGGTCAATTCCACCTCGGCGATGCCCTCGCCGCCGGGCGCAGCCAGGAAGATCAGCGTGAAGCGGCCCTTCTCGCTCGAAAAGCGGCGCACTTCCTTTACGCCAAACAGCGCGAAGAATGCGATCGTCGCGTCCGGATCAGTGACACGGATCATTGCGTGGAGGAACTTGGTCACAGTACCGTCTCCCTGTTCATGCAGCTTTCCATTCATTCAAATTCGGTTCATCGATAGAATTGCACAGTTCGCCGCAGGGCCAAACGCCTATCAGGGAGACCATACCGTGACCAGCACCGATAATGAGGCCGCCGCCGATTCCCAATCCTTTCTTTCGCGCCTCAGCCCGTCCGCCGGCCTGCGCCCCGCGCTAGCCGCTGCTGGCGTGATCGCGCTGGGCATGGTCGTGGGCGGCTATCTACTGGGCGATGGCCTGCGCCGCAGCCGCGAAGCAGACCGCGCGGTGACCGTGCGCGGGCTAGCCGAACGCGAAGTAACGGCCGATCTGGCCACCTGGACCATCGCCTATTCGGCCACCGCCGCCGACATGGGCAGCGCGCAGGCCAGCGTCGATCGCGACAGCCAGGAAATCCGCGCGTTCTTCTCAGGCCTCGGCTTCCCGGCAGAAGCGCTGCAGCCCACGGGCGTGAACGTCAGCACCAGCACCGACAACGGGATCACCAGCTTCACCGTGCGTCAGCGCATGGCGCTGCGCACCACCGATATCAAGCGCGCGCAGGATGCGGTGCGCCGCCAGTTCGATCTCGTGCGCCGGGGCGTGATGCTGGAGGAAGGTTCGGGCATGGCCTACACCTTCACCGGGCTCGACAAGATCAAGCCCGCCATGGTCGCCGCCGCCACGCAGGACGCCCGCCGTTCGGCCGAACAGTTTGCCAAGGATAGCGGCACCGGCGTCGGCGGGATCAAGAACGCCACGCAGGGCTATTTCGAAGTGACCGCGCGCGATGGCGATGCGGGCGGCGGCTGGGGCGTTTCGGACACGCCGTTCAAGAAAGTGCGCGTGGTCACCACGATCGATTTCTATTTGCGGTGAATCGGCGGCCATCCGGTATTCAGCGCGTAGCGCTTATACCGGACGGTAAGGACCCGCGCATAAGGAAAGGGCGGCTTTGCTCAGGCAAGGCCGCTACCGCCTGCAGCGGTGCGAAAGGAAGCGCCGTGATCCGAAACCGTGCTACAATAGCGCATGCGCGTGTCTTTGCCGCCTGGACCCAAGCACGCGCGCAAGCGGCTGGCAAGATCATGCTGCATCGCACAATGAACCGGCAACGCTTTGTCGCAGGTTTCCAACGCTCTGCTGCAATTGCCCGCACGGCACCTTGTATGTGCAAACCCTCAGTCCATATCCGCCCCGTCAGGCTATGAATCCATGTTGAAGCGTCTCCGTTCCTTCCTCGAATCCCGTTCCGAACCGGATATCACCCCCACTGTGCCTGAGGGTCAGCGGATCTATGCCATTGGCGATATCCATGGCCGGTGCGATCTGCTGTGCCGCATGATCGCGCGGATCGAAGCGGATGAGGTCGGGCGTGAACCGGCGGATACCACGGTCATCCTGCTCGGCGATCTGGTCGATCGCGGGCCGGACAGCGCGGGCGTCATCGCCACCGCGCGTGAATGGGCCAAGCGCCGCCGCGTGCGCATTCTGGCGGGCAACCACGAGGAGATGTTCCTCGGCAGCCTTGAGCGTGATGAAACGCTGCGCCACTTCCTGCGCCATGGCGGCCGCGAAACCCTGCTCAGCTACCCCATCCCGGCCGAAGTCTACAGCCGCGCCACGCTGGAAGAACTGCGCCAGATCATGAACGAGGTCGTCCCGGCTGATGACATCGCCTTCATGCAATCCATGGAAGACCGCATCCAGATCGGGGATTATGTGTTTGTCCATGCCGGCGTGCGCCCCGGCATTCCCCTTCAGGAGCAGAAGGTTTCAGACCTCCGCTGGATTCGCGCCGAATTCATCGAAGCACCCGAAAACCGCGATTTCGCCGTGGTGCACGGCCACACGATCCTGGAAGCGCCGCACATTTCGCCGCTGCGCATCAGCCTCGATACCGGAGCCTATGCCTCGGGCCTGCTGACCGCAGTCGGCCTTGAAGGCACCGCCCGCTGGCTGATTTCGGTGCAAGGCGAACCGGCGGCCGCAGCCGCCTAGTCGCTGAACAGCACCGTCCGGATTGCCCCGTCTTCGCGGTAGACCGGGGCTTCCCGGCTCACTTCATACATCCGGTTCCATGTCGCCACCGGCCCCAGGCCGACCAGCGCATCGCGCATCTGCGCATAATAGGTGTGCTGGAAATGCGCGACGAGCGAGGCGTGGTCCTCCCACAATTCGTGCACCGTCACGCGGATGGGCACGCAAGGATCGGCCGCAAAGCAGTATTCAAGGCAGCCCGGCTCCTCGGTCCGCGTCTGCCACTGGATCGGCCCCGTCAGGCGTACAGCCTCGTCGCGCGTGGCTTCGTCGGCGAATTCAAGATAGGCGTGGATGACCACCTGCGGCATGACGGGCTCTCCTTTGAGAACGCCCATCAAGCACAGTGCAGCAAAGCCTGCGCCTATTGATAAACGCAGGTATCATAGTCCGCCCGCACCGTGTTCACGCGCCGCGCGATCACATTGCCATGACGGCGGGTAAAGCCGGTCGCCCCCGTCACCGCGCGCACTTTGGGCTGGGGAAAGGCCGCCGCAATCCGCGCTGCTTCCACCCGGCTCAGCTTGGCGGCCGGTTTCTTGTAATAGCGCTGCGCCCCGGCCTCTACGCCATAGGTGCCGATGCCGGTTTCCGCCACGTTGAGGTAGACTTCCATGATCCGCCGCTTACCCCAGATCGCCTCGATCAGCACGGTGAACCAAGCTTCCAGCGCCTTGCGGAAATAGCCGCCGCCCTGCCACAGGAACACGTTCTTGGCAGTCTGCTGGCTGATCGTGGAGCCGCCGCGAATGCGCCCGCCCGCGCGGTTGCGCTCCCAGGCCTTCAGGATCGCATCCTGATCGAATCCGTGATGCTCGCAGAACTTGCCGTCCTCTCCCGCTATCGCGGCATCCACCATGTTGCGATCAATTTGGGAAAGCGGCACCCAGTCCTTGGTGATGCCTTTGGGATCAAGGATCATCGTCATCGTCACGGGCACCGGCACGAAGCGGTAGATCACCACCAGCGCCGTGCTCAGAAACAGGAACGCCGCCACCAGCCGCGCCAGCAGCCAGCCGGCCCGGTGCAACAGACCGGGCTGGCGCGCACGCGCCACTTCCGGGTTCCTAAGCTTGAGCAGTTCCTCATCCATGCAGCCGCGATATTAGCCCGCACTGCGCGAGAGGCAATCGCTGCAAACGCAAACGTCCGGGGTTTCCCCCGGCCGCCTGTGTATCTTTGCAGGCCAGCCCGATCAGGCCGGCAGCAGGTGCCGTTCGCCAGCAATGCGCTGCATCGCCTTCTGCAGCTTTTCAAACGCACGCACTTCGATCTGGCGCACGCGTTCGCGGCTTACGCTGTAGACCTGGCTCAGCTCTTCCAGCGTCTTGGGGTCGTCGATCAGGCGCCGGTCAGTCAGGATATGGCGCTCGCGCTCCGAAAGGCTGTCCATCGCTTCCACCAGCAGGGCATGGCGCAGATGCGCTTCCTCGGCGTCGGCCACGGTCTCGTCCTGCAGCGGGCTGTCATCGACCAGCCAGTCTTGCCACGAACCCTCGCCATCCTCACGCACCGAAACATTCAGGCTGGCATCGCCGCCCATCATCATGCGCCGGTTCATGTTGACGACTTCAGTCTCGGACACGCCAAGGTCGGTCGCGATCTTCTTCACGTCGTCCGGGTGGAGATCGGAGTCCTCGAACGCTTCAAGGTTCTTCTTCATCCGCCGCAGATTGAAGAACAGCTTCTTCTGCGCCGCCGTGGTGCCCATTTTCACCAGGCTCCACGAACGCAGGATGAACTCCTGCATCGAAGCCTTGATCCACCACATCGCATACGTCGCCAGGCGGAAGCCCCGATCGGGCTCGAACTTCTTGACGCCCTGCATCAGGCCGATGTTCCCTTCGGAAATCAGCTCGCTGACCGGCAGGCCATAGCCGCGGTAGCCCATGGCGATCTTCGCCACGAGCCGCAGGTGGCTCGTCACCAACTGCGCGGCAGCTTCCGGATCGGCATGTTCCTGATAGCGCTTGGCGAGCATGTATTCCTGCTCGGCCGTCAGCACCGGGAACTTGCGGATCTCGGTCAGATAGCGGTTAAGCCCGGCCTCTCCGCCCAGCGCGGGGACAAGCGCGGTCGATTTAGACTTGGTCACCAGAACACGTCCTTTCGTATCACCGGTTGTCCCTCCTCAATTCTTCTATCCGAACCGGAGGCGGGGAACCACACAGCAATTCTATTCGCGCACGAAGCGCCGTTCGATACAGCCCGTTTTTGGGGCATTGCACCTTTGGCCTGGGCGCGCACAGGGTCAGAATCTACCCATGGCGCCGCATCAGCCATCACGCCCGCCCAGTTCGACGACCAGCGTCCTGAGATCGACGGGCGCCTTGCTGGCGAAGCGCACGGTCTCACCGCTTGCCGGATGGACGAAGCCCAGTTCGGCAGCATGCAGCGCCTGCCGCTGGAAACCGAGCGCCGCAAGCAGCGGCTTGAGCTTGGGAGGTGTGCGTCCATAGACCGGATCGCCCAATAGCGGATGACCGATTGATGCAAGGTGAACGCGCACCTGGTGGGTTCGCCCGGTCTCCAGCCGGCACTCGATCAGCGCCGCGCCGTCCAATGTCTCCAGCGTGCGGTAATGCGTCACCGCATGCTTGCCGCGACCATCCGCCACTAGCGCCATCTTCTTGCGGTCGCGCTCGCTGCGCCCGATCGCGCCGCGCACCGTGCCTGCTGCAGGCAGCGGCAACCCCGCCGTCACCGCCAGATAGGCGCGGTGGATCGAATGATCGGCAAACTGCTTCGCCAGCCCCTCGTGCGCCGTGTCGGTCTTGGCAACGACCAGCAGGCCCGATGTATCCTTGTCGATCCGGTGCACGATCCCCGGCCGCGCCACCCCGCCAATGCCCGAAAGGTGCCCCCGGCAATGGTGCAGCAGCGCATTGACCAGCGTGCCATCAAGGTTCCCCGCCGCCGGGTGCACCACCAGCCCGGCGGGCTTGTCCACCACGATCAGGTGCGCGTCCTCATACGCCACGACCAGCGGAATATCCTGCGCCGCCGCTTCTGCGGGCGCAGCTTCAGGCACCCGGATCGTAAAGGGCGTGCCGGCCGCCGGTTTGAGCGAAGCCTGCCCCGCTGGCCTGCCCGCCAGCGCCACCCGGCCCTCGTCCATCAAAGCCTTCACCCGCTCGCGCGAGAGGCCCGAGACATCCGCCAGCGCCCGGTCGAGCCTTAGCCCCCCGGCGGGAATGGTCCCCTCGATGATGGTTTCCTGTGGCCCCATGATCGGCGGGATATGGGAAGCATGGGGCGGGGCGGCAAGGGCTGAGCGGCAGGGGCTGAGCGGCAGGGGAGGTGTGGCTGGTTGCCTCGCCAGACGGCTGCGTTAGGGTCTACGTGTCCATGCCGATCACCCTCACCTCAACTGCCCACGCCGCGATCCTTTACGCCGCGGCACAGGCCTACCCCCGCGAAGCCTGCGGCCTGCTGCTGGGCACGCCCGGCCGCATCCACACCGCGCTCCCCGCCCGCAACGTCCATCCCGAACCGGCACGGCATTTCGAGATCGACCCTGCCGCGCTCATCGCCGCACACACCGCCCCGCGTG
>JAIXYF010000438.1 GCA_027490345.1 Novosphingobium sp. | reverse complement strand
GGCGGCGCTGGCGGCCTTGGATTCAGCTGGCCCCGATGGCGCGCGGCTGCGGGCAAGCCATGATCTGCTGCAATCGATCATTGCGCAGTGGGATGCCGACTATCCCGCGGCTATTGCAGCAGCGGGCGCAGCGGAGCGCGGGCTGGCGAGGGATGCCAGCCTGCCCGCGCTGATCCTGCGGTCCCGCGCGGCCGAGGCGCGCGGCGATGCCGTGTGGTATGGCGGCGATAACGCAGGTGCGGTTCCGGCCTATCGGCAGGCGGTGGCCGTGCTGGAAGAAGCGGTGCAGCGCTATCCGGACCGGATCCACGCGCTGCGGCGGCTGGGCCATGCCCGCTGGGCGCTGGCCTCAGCGCTGGCGGACAGCGGCAGCGTGGCCGAAGGGCTGCTCCAGATCGAGCGTTCGAGCGAAGAACTGCAGCGCGTTGTGGCGTTCGATCCGGCCGACGATGATGCGAGGCGGCATCTCCATATCAGCGAGAACGCGCGCGGAGGCATTCTGGTGCAGGCGGGCAAAGTGGACGCAGGTCTGGCGCTGCTGGCCGCGACCGCCGCCGAGCGCAAGGCGATCTGGCAGGCCCGCCCGGACGAGGCGCGGCGGATGCGCGATTACGGCGTCGAATTGAAGACGCTGGCCGACCTGCAGGCGCAGACCGGCCGCACGGCCAAGGCCTGTGCGACTTATGCCGAAGCGCGGCAGGTGTTCGAGGCGATGGACATGGCCGGGCGGCTGACTGCGCAGGACCGCAGCGATCAGCTCGGCTCTATCGTGAAAGCGCAGGCGAAGTTCTGCCGCTAGTCCGATCCGGACACTTCTTTTGGCCGATTTGCGAAGCCGTCACGCATTTCCTTTTGAAGCACCACGCTGTGAGAGGAATACGACCATGGGCGTTTATAGACTGACCGAAGGCAACGATCTGATCGGTATCGATCCGTTCCGCTACCCCTCGAACGATCCCGGGCCGTTTGTGGTCTATGGCCTCGGCGGGGATGATGGCATCACCGGCGGCGATTTAAACGACACGCTTTATGGCGGCGAAGGCAATGATTCACTGTTCGGTGCCCGGGGTGCCAACACCCTTTATGGCGGCAACGGCAACGATTACCTTCAGATCTATAACGAGCCCGGTACCGGCCCCAATCATGATCTGCTGCCGGATGACCTGTTTGGCGGGGCGGGAGACGATTCCATCCAGTTCATTCTCGGCGGTGCCTCTGTTGCGCATCGCGCCACCGGCGGTGACGGGACTGACACGCTTTCGATCAGCTTTGAAAGCCGGTTTGAAACCCTGCCCGATGGCTCAAGCCGGTTGATTCTCTATGACAAGGTGATCGATCTTCGCGCGATGTGGACCGGCGGCTGGGGCACGGTCGATACCGGGCGCGTGCGCGGCTTCGAAGTGCTCGGCGGGATCGCCGGCGGCCAGGGCAACGACCGGATCATCATCGGCAACTACAACGCCCCCCTAATTCCCGGAACCCAGCGGCCCCGTGATCTGCTGATCGATGGCAACGGCGGTGATGACTTCATCTCGGGCGGCGCGACGTACGATCAGGTCAATGGCGGCGCGGGCAACGATACGATCTATGGCAAGGATGGCGACGACTACCTCGCCGCAGGGCCATCCTTCGCTGGCATGGGCAATGACCTGATCTATGGCGGCAACGGCAACGACATCATCATTGGCGGTGGCGGGAATGACCGCCTCTATGGCGATGCGGGGGATGACAATATTCAGGCTCTGGCGGGCGACAACCTGATCAAGGGCGGCACCGGCAATGATTTCCTCACGGCCGAGTTTGGCAACGACCGCATCCATGGCGGCGAGGGCAATGACCGGATGGCCGGCGGCGATGGCCGCAACGCGCTGTTTGGCGATGCGGGCAACGATTCGCTTTCCGGCGGCGCGGACGTGGATGTGCTGCGCGGCGGCACCGGGGATGATTTCCTCGCCGGGGTTGGCGGCGCCGACCAGCTTTATGGCAATGCCGGGGACGATCTGCTGCAAGGCCTGAACGGCGCAGATACCAGCTATGGCGGGGCAGGATCCGACACTCTGGATGAAACCGTGCAGGACGATTCGGCCAATGACCGGCTTTATGGCGAAGCGGGCGACGATATCCTGCGCGGCGGCGGCGGCAATGACTGGCTGTTTGGCGGCACCGGCGCCGATACGCTGAGTGGCGGCGCGGGGCGCGATTCGTTCTGGTTCACCAGTGCGCCCGATGGTGACACGATCACCGATTTCAACCGTGCGGATGGTGACCGCATTCTGCTTTCGCAGGATGTGTTCACCGCCTTTGCAACCAAGGGCAAGCTGGCAGCCGATGCGTTCCGCGCGGGGGTTGAGGTCGATGCGGCGCGCGATGCGAGCGATCGCATCCTCTATAACACCGCCACCGGCGAACTGCGCTATGATGCTGATGGCATGGGCGGCGCAGCAGCGCAGCTGATCGCCACGCTCGGGGATGGCAGCCATCCCCGGCTCTCCTACGCAGATATCCTGATCGTGGCATAAGGCGCAGCGGGCGGCCCGGCCCTGCCGCGCGATGCAGCGGGCCGCCTGCATTTTCTGGGGTTCATACAGGTTCTAGGCGCCTTTTGGCCCCCGCTGACCATCGCAGATTGTTAAGGGTTTTCCGCTAGTCCGCTGGGGCAAGACAGTAATTGCACCGGCTGCGGCAGGCGCGCTCCCCCGCGCGGTTGGCCCACGGCCCGGTGCGCGCGGGGGCCCCCAATGGTAGATGTCGTCACGGTCGGAAGCGAGTTTCTGGTCAATACCCAGACCGCGAGCTTTCAGGATCTGCCCTCGATCACGGGGCTTGCCGGGGGTGGCTTCGTGGCCACCTGGGTAGATTATTCGGCATCAAGCGGCCTCGGCGTGGCCAAGGCGCAGCTCTACAGCGCGGCGGGCGCCAAGGTGGGCACCGAGTTTGCGGTATCCAGCGGGGCAGCCGCCGACCAATCGTTCCCGACCGTTGCGAGCCTTGCCAATGGCGGCTTCGTGGTGACTTGGACGGAGGCGGGGGTCCAGTCCGATTACAAGATCAAGGCGCAAGTCTATGCCGCGAACGGCACGGTGACCACGCCCGGGTTCCTCGTCAACACGCTGACCTGGACGCAGCAAGGCGGCAACAACCTGCCCGGCATTCACAACCCCACGATCACCGGGCTGAACGGCGGCGGCTTCGTGGTGACATGGCAGGACTATGGCGCAAGCGCAGGCGATGGGAGCGGCGCGGGCGTTCTGGCGCAAGTCTATAGCGCGGCGGGCGTGCCCGCAGGCAGCGCGGTGCTGGTCAACACCCAGACCACCGGGGATCAGACCCAGCCGGTGGTGACAAGCCTTGCCAGCGGCGGCTTCGTGGTGACGTGGATGGATGCAAGCGCGTCCGGCACGCTGCTCAAGGCGCAGCTGTTCAGCGCAAGCGGGGCCAAGGTGGGCAGCGAGTTTGCCGTCGATACCGAAGTGCTGGGCGATACGGCGCTGCCGGTGGTTACCGGGCTGACGAGTGGCGGCTTCGTGGTGGCCTGGCAGGATTCCAGCCCGGCCACGGGCGAACCTGCCACGCTGATCCGCGCGCAGATGTTCGATGCTGCGGGCGCCAAGGTGGGGTCCACGCTGGTGGTGAGCGCGGCCGGGGCGGGGGAGCGCGATTATCCCTCGGTCACCAGTATGCCCGATGGCGGCTTCGTGGTGACCTGGCAGCATTTCGTGTCTGCCACGGACAGCGAGATCAAGGCGCAATTCTATGATGGCACCGGCGCCAAGGTGGGCAGCGAGATCACCGTCAACACGTTAAGCGGCGATTATCAGGAACGCCCTGTGATCAGCAGCCTTCTGGGCGGCGGGTTCGTGATTGCATGGGGCGATAGCAGTGGTCTGGGCGGTGACAGCGATGGCACCAGCATCAAGGCCCAGCTGTTCAGTTATGGTTCCTATAACCTGATCATGGGCACGGCGGCAGTGAATACGCTGACCGGGGCCAGCGGTGATGACCACATCATCGGGCTGGCCAGCAACGACACGCTGACCGGCCTTGGCGGCAACGACCGGCTCGACGGCGGCACCGGCGGCGACCGGATGTTCGGCGGACTGGGCGATGATACCTATGTGGTCGATTCCACCGGCGATGTGGTGAGCGAGGCAGCAGCGCAAGGCACCGATACGGTGCTGACCACGCGCGCTGGCTATACCCTCGGCAACAACCTGGAAAACCTGACATTCACTGACAACGGCGTGCATACCGGCATCGGCAATTCGCTGAACAACACGCTCACCGGCGGCGGCGGCAACGATGTGCTGGACGGCCGGGGCGGCGCTGATCGTATGCTCGGCGGGCTCGGCAATGATCGCTATTATATCGACAACGCAGCCGACACCACGATCGAGGCCGCGGCTGCGGGGACCGACACCGTCTTCTCGGCCATCAGCTGGACGCTGGCGGCGCATGTCGAGGATCTTACGCTTTCGGGCACCAGCACGCTCAGCGGCACCGGCAATGGCGATGCCAATGTCATCACCGGCAATACGGCCGCAAATACCCTGACGGGGCTGGGCGGAAACGATACGCTGAACGGCGGCGCGGGCGCGGACGTGATGATCGGCGGGCTGGGCGATGACCGCTATGTGGTGGACACTATCAGCGACGTGATGACCGAACTGGCCGGGCAAGGCACCGATCTGGTCACCGCGTCGCTCAGCTGGACCCTGACCGCGAACTTCGAGAATCTGACGCTTTCGGGCAGCGCGGGGATCAGCGGCACGGGCAATGGCCACGCCAACGTGCTGACCGGCAACACCGGTGCGAACACGCTCACCGGGTTTGGCGGCAACGACCGGCTCGATGGCGGATCGGGCAACGATACGATGATCGGCGGGCTGGGCGATGATGCCTATGTGGTCGATTCCAGCGCCGATGTGGTGACCGAGCTTTCGGGCGAAGGCACCGATACGGTGCTGACCAATCGCTCCAGCTATACGCTGGGCAACCATATCGAGAACCTGACCTTCACCAATGCATCGGGCCACAGCGGCACCGGCAATGCGCTGGCCAACGTGATCACCGGCCATGCCGGAAATGACACGCTGAACGGCGCCGCGGGTGCGGACACGCTGATCGGCGGGCTGGGTAACGACAGCTATCTTGTTGACGTAAGCGGCGATGTGGTGACCGAACTGGCCGGGCAAGGCACAGACCGGGTCACGTCATCAGCGAGCTATGTCCTTGCCGCCAACATCGAGAACCTGACGCTTTCGGGCAGCAGTGCGATCAATGGCACGGGCAACGGCGAGGCCAATGCGATCACCGGCAACAGCGCGGCCAACACGCTTGCGGGGCTGGATGGAGCCGATACGCTGGCGGGTGGCCTTGGCAACGATACGCTGCTGGGCGGGACGGGGGCGGATACCTTCGTGTTCAATACGTCCCCCAGCGCTTCCACCAATCTTGATACGGTGCAGGACTTTGCCGCGGGCAGAGACAAGCTGGCGTTCAGCCGCGCGGTGTTCACCAGCTTTGCGGTAACCGGGGCCATCAGCGCCGATGCGTTCTGGTCGGGCGCGGGCGTGAATGCGGCGCACGATGCGACCGACCGGTTGATCTACAACACCACGACGGGCGTGTTGTGGTACGACCGCGACGGCACGGGTTCCTCCGCTGCGGTGCAAGTGGCGGTGCTGACCGGTGCGCCGGGGCTGGCGTTTGCGGACTTCCAGATCATCGCCTGAGGCCTCTCAGCCCTCGGCCGCAATCATCCGGGCCAGCGCCGTGCGGAAGCGATGCGAGGCAAGGTCGTTCTTGAGGTCGATGGTTGGCGTGGGGCTGGTGTCCATGCCGATCTGCACCGCATTGAGGATCACGCGATCTTCCTCGAAGGCATCGCGCACATCTGCGGTGAATTCTTCGGAAATCGCCGCATCTTGCGGCGCGAAGTTTCTGAGCTGGAACCAGAAGTAGCGTGTCGCCCTCGCGTTGACCGGGGTGAGGAAATTGAAGCTGTCCATGCAGAAGGCGTGGGAGTGGAGCGGCGCGCCGTGGCCGCCAGTGCCCGCCGGCACGAACACCGCCTTGATAATGGCGTTTGCGGGATAGCGCATTTCATAATGCTGATAGCGATCCGCCGCGCCCGCAAATTGCAGAAACTTGGCATAGAACGGGGCGGGCCGGGCATCCATCAGCCAGCGCGCCGCGGTCACGCCATCAGACGCTGATGTGGTTTCGATCGGCACCGCCGCGCATGAGGCATCGCCGAACGATCCGGGGTGGACCCAGGTGACGTGGGTGGGATCAACCAGATTATCCACCACATAGAGATAATGGCAATCGACCTGCATCACCGGGCCGCGATTATAGCCCCATTCTGGCGCGCCCCACTGCGGGATTTCGATGATTCTTGCCGGATCGGCGGCGGCGGGATCACCCATCCATATCCATAGCAGGCCATAGCGCTCTGCCAGCGGATAGCTGCGCACACAGGCCTTTGGTGGTGCGCTCTGGGTCGGCGCGGCCACGCAGGTGCCAGCGCTATCGAACGTGAGGCCGTGATAGCCGCAGACCAGCCTGTCGCCCTCGCGCCGCCCCATCGAGAGGGGCAGCTTGCGATGCGGGCAGGCATCTTCCAGCGCGACCGGGCTGCCATCATCGGTGCGAAACAGCACGATCCGTTCGCCCAGAATTTCGAGCGAGGTCAGCGCCCCGGTGATCGCGTCAGCCCATTCCGCCGCGTACCACGCGTTGCGGAGATACCCTTCCGCGCCAAGTCCCATGATCAGATGTTTGCCTCAGCCGCCTGTTCATGGTGGCGGATCACTTCCTCGATAATGAAGCGCAAGAACTTTTCGCTGAATTCGGGATCGAGCCGGGCATCGACCGCGAGCGCGCGCAGGCGGGCGATCTGGCGCTCCTCGCGGCCCGGATCGCTGGCGGGAAGGTTGTGCGCCGCCTTGTGCGCGCCCACCGCCTGCGTGATGCGAAAGCGCTCGGCCAGAATGTGGATCATCGCCGCATCGATATTGTCGATACTCTGGCGATAGCCTGCCAGCACCGGATCTTCGCTCATGCCCGTTCTTTCGTCCATCGATCCCGCCTTCAGACCAGCACCGAGGGGCATGGAACCCTCTCCGGCACAAGTTGCATCTTGCCAAGCGTCGGTGGGCAGGCCAAGCGAATGGACGATGACCGCGACCATCCATACGCTCCCCCGCCGCGCCGAGCCTTCGTTGCAGCCCCTCATGGCGCTCGTGGCCGATGGCATGAACAGTGTCAACGAAGTGATCCTGGGCCGGATGCAATCGCGCATCCCGCTGATCCCGGCACTCGCTGGCCATCTCATCGCCGGCGGCGGCAAGCGCATGCGCCCGATGCTGACTTTGGCGAGCGCTTCGCTGCTGGGCTATGGCGGCAGCCGCCACTACAAGCTGGCCGCCACGGTGGAGTTCATTCACACCGCCACACTTCTGCACGATGATGTGGTCGATGGATCGGGCATGCGGCGCGGCAAGAAGGCCGCCAACATCGTCTATGGCAACCCCGCCACCGTGCTCGTCGGCGATTTCCTGTTCAGCCGCGCGTTCGAACTGATGGTCGAAGACGGCAGCCTCAAAGTGCTGAAAATCCTCTCCAATGCATCTGCCGTGATCGCCGAGGGCGAGGTGGATCAGCTTGTCGCGCAGCGTCAGGTCGATACGAGCGAGGAACACTACCTCACCATCATCAACGCCAAAACCGCCGCGCTGTTTGCTGCCGCCTGCCGCATCGCAGGCGTGGTGGGCGAACGCAGCGAGGCCGACGAACTGGCGCTCGATTCCTATGGCCGCAACCTGGGCATCGCATTCCAGCTGGCCGACGATGCCATCGATTACGATTCGGACGCCTCTGAAATGGGCAAGGACCAGGGCGACGATTTCCGCGAGGGCAAGATGACCCTCCCCGTCATCCTCGCCTATGCGCGCGGCTCGGCTGCGGAACGCACCTTCTGGCAGGAAGCGATTGCCGGAGACCGCAACAGCGACGCCGATCTGGCGCACGCCATCGCCCTGATCCGCAAGCACGAAGCAGTCAACGCCACGCGCGAACGCGCCCGCCACTATGCCCAGCGCGCGATTGACGCGATTGCCGCCTTCCCGGCCAGCGCAGCGAAAGCGGCGATGACCGAGGCAGCGGAGTTTGCGGTGGCGCGGCGGTATTGAGCTAGGTCGTCTGCCTCCGGCAGGGGTTACACAGCGCCTTCCCTCACCCCATCGGGTACATGATCTCGCGGCTCACCGCGTTGACCGCCTTCATTGCCTCGTCCGAAAGCACCACATCGGCGGCGGCGAAAATCGGGGCGCATTGCGCTTCGGTCGTCACGCCGACGATGGTCGAGGCCACGAAATCATGCTGCTTGGACCATGCGACGGCGAAGGTGACCGGATCGAGGCCGTGTTCGGCGGCGATCTTGGCGAAGCGTTCGGCGGATTCGATGGATTTGTCGTTGACGAAGCGGCGGGCCATGCCGGCCTGACGGCCGCCCATTTCGAGATATTTGGAGAAGCGCGCGCCTTCGGGGCGGGCGCCGCCGCTGTATTTGCAGGCCAGCACGCCGCCGCCGATGGGCGAATAGGGGATCAGGCTCACGCCTTCCTTGCGGCACACTTGCGCGAGTTCATCTTCGAAGCGGCGGTTGTTGAGGCTGAAGTTGTTCTGGATCGTGTGATAGCGCGCGCCGCCGACGGCCTTGGCGGCTTCGATGGATTTCATCAGGCCCCAAGAGGTTTCGTTCGAGCAGCCAAGCACGCGCACTTTGCCCATGCGGACCAGCTCGTCGAGCGTTTCCATGGTTTCTTCGTAGGCGGTGTCATGATCGGGCCAGTGGGTCTGGTAGAGGTCGATGTAATCGGTGCCGAGCTTCTTGAGGCTGTCTTCCACCGCGCGGATGATGTTGTGCCGGTCAAGCGCGGTCATGCCATTGCGTTTGGGGCTCTTGAACCAGATGTGGCTGGGGCCGGAGACTTTGGTGGCCATGATCACGGCATCGCGCGGCTTGGTTTTCAGCCACTTGCCGACGATTTCCTCGGTGCGGCCAACCCATTTGGCATCGGGCGGCACGGGGTAGCCTTCGGCCGTATCGAAAAAATTGATGCCCGCATCATAGCTCATGTCGAGAATGCGCAGGCTCGTGGCTTCGTCGGCCTGGCTGCCGAAGGTCATCGTCCCCATGCAGATATCGGAAACGACGATGGCGGATGTGCCGAGGCGGCGGTGTTGCATGGGGGATAGGCTCCGGTGAGGTTTGGCCGCAAGGTGGCGCGGGCGCACGGAGTGGTCAAGGCAGGCCGCGGCTAGCGAAAGTGGGGATGCAGTTCAGCCCGGGCCGGGCCGGGATATGGGATTGCCGAAAGCCGGCCGCATGCGGGCTGGGGCGTCGGCGTCGCCCGGTGCAGGGGATGCGGCTGGCACGGGCGGCTTGGGCGGTTCGGGGCAGGGATCGGGGCCGAAGCTGCGTTCGGGCGTCATCTCCAGGCGGATGCCAGCGGCCATCAGGTCGTCGAACTGCGGGCGGACCGATGCCGCCTTGCCTGCACGCAGCGCGGCGATGACGGCGCTGCAGCGCAAGTTGTTCAGCGTGCCGGAGCGGTGCCATTGGCCCGATGGATCGCGGGTGTAGACGGGCGCGCTGTCTTCGCCGGATGGCGCGCTGGTGCGATGGATGATCAGCATGGGCGCAGGGTTGCCGGGCAGGACGAAGATATCGCAGGGGGTGCCGTTTTCCATGCAGGGCGCATCATAGCTGGCGGTTTCCTGCCAGTCCTTCATGCGGAAATTCTGCGGCAGAACCGCGCCTTTGGGATAGATCGCGGCGTGGCTGAAGGGGGCTTCGGTTTTCGCGGGATCGGGTTCGCCGACTGACCCGTAGCGGTCTTTGCTGACCAGCGCGCGTTTTGCGCGGGCGGAGATTTCGGGGTCGGGGTCCTTTGTAAGCGCGGCTAGCGCATCAGTGCCCTTGCGGCCTGTTTCGAAGCGCAGCAGCGCGTAGTCGAACTTTTCCGGCGTGACTTTGCCCGCATGGAGGCGCGCGACCTGGCTGGTGACGGCAATACGGTCCGGATCGGCCAGCGGCGTGAGCAGCGCGCCCAGCACCGCAAGCATGGCGAAGCTGGCGGTGACGTTGACGCGTTCGAGGCGCTTGAGCCAGGTGGTGCGATCCGCGCTCGCCCAGGCATAGCCTGCGCCATAGAGCACGGCCATCGCGGCGGTCGCTGCGGACTGCACGCGCTGCGGCGTCCAGCCATATTGGCCGACGCGCAAGCTGATCGCCCACGACGCGAGGAGCGCGAGGGCCAGCATCACCGGCCCGGCCAGGCGGCCTGCCCAGCGCAGGACAGCGGGCGGCGCGTGCTCGGGAT